>CACJIB010000004.1 GCA_902593405.1 uncultured Pelagibacteraceae bacterium
ATATGAAAATATTCGATTGTTTTATGTATTTTGATGAAGAGGTTATTTTAGATCTTAGACTAAATATCCTAAATCCATATATTGATTATTTTATTATAGTTGAGAGCTTGTACACACATAAGGGGGACAAAAGAAATTTAAAATTTGACATAAAAAAATTTGATAAGTTTAAAGAGAAAATTATTTATCTAACTTATGATGAGATCCCAAGCGGTATAGAAGAAGTATTTGAAGACGACAGTGAAGGTGAAAAATCAAGAAAACTTATATTAAATGCTGCTCATAGAGAAAATGGACAAAGAAATTATATTTCTAAAGGATTGGGAAATGCACAAGATGATGATTTAGTTTTAATTTCTGATGTTGATGAAATTCCTAATTTACAAAATTTAAAACTGAAAGAAATTAAAAATGAAATCATCCTATTCAAACAAGATATGTTTTATTATAAGTTAAATTTAAAAATGCCAGACATGGTATGGTCTGGTACTAAAGGGTGTAAAAAAAGAAATTTTAAAAACCCACAGTGGCTTAGAAATATTAAAGATAGAAAATATCCCATTTACAGATTAGACACATTTTTTTCAGAAAAAAAATATATTAATTTAAAATTTATAGATAATGGTGGCTGGCATTTTTCTAATATAAAAACGCCAGAAGAAATTCAGCATAAACTAAAATCATATCTTCATCATAGAGAGTTTGATATTAATCCATTATCACTAGAGGAAATAAAAAATATAATAAAAAATAAACAAGCGATTTATGATTTAAAAGTTGACAAAAAAGTGAACAAAATAGGAAATGGAAGTGAATTAGAAGAGTATCCGTTATCAAAGTTACCTCCTTACTTGCAAGAGAATAAAGAAAAATATAAACTGTGGTTAGATTGAAATGAAAAAAGCTTATTGGATCGCGAATTATACTGAAATAAAAGACGACGAACGACTTAAAAAATATGCCGTTAAAGCTAAAGAAGCGGTTGAAAAATATTCTGGAAAAATAATAGCAAGAAGTGCAAATAATGTAACTTTAGAAGGCAGAGAAATGCTAAGAGTAGCTCTTGCAGAATTCCCAGATATTGAAACAGCAAAAAAATGTTATAATTCTGAAGAGTATGTTGAGGCTAGAAAACATTTAGAAAATAATGCTACTAGAGAACACATAATTTTTGAGGGAATGTAATCTAATAAAGGCTTAATACTGAATAGGTTCGGGATCTATACTTCTCCATAAATACCAAGTCGCTACAGAACAATAAGGAGAAAACTTTTTGTTTAAATATTTCACGTAACTTTCAGGTGGAAGATATTTTTTATTAAAATTTTTTGAAATAGCTCTTAACAAACCAATATCTTGGATTGGCCAAATATTAGGACGATTATAAGTAAATAATAAAATCATTTCTGCTGACCATCGTCCAATTTGTCTTAATTGAGAAAGATAAATTATGGCATCTTCATCAGACATTTTTGAAATAAGTCTTGGATTAAACTCTTTACTTAATATTTTTTGAGCTAAACTTTTTATTCCTTTCACTTTCTGTCTACTTAGACCACAACTTTTGAGCTGGATAGTAGATAACTTGCTTACTGTTTTTGCGTTAATTTTATTTTTGCATTTTTTCTTAAATTTTAAAAAAACTGAATTAGCAGCAGCAACGCTAATTTGTTGTCCAATTATACTTTTACAGAGAGAGAAAAAGACATCTTTTCTTGAAGTTAGCACTGTCTCTGATGGGGATTTATATTTTTTAATCAAAAAAGACATGGTTTTATCTTTTTTAGATAAATATTTTTTTGCTTTATTCCAGTATGATGGAGTTTTACTCATGTCGTGAAACAGATATCTTTTTTTTCAAATACATCTCTCTTCTAAATATAATAATAGATGAAACTATAACTAATAAGGCGCCTAATAAAGTTTTAGAAGTTGGTATTTCATTCCAAATAAAATATCCAAAAATTATTGCAAATACTAATCCAAGATATTTTAAAGGGGAAACTAAACTTACTTCTGAATATTTATAAGATTGTGATAACCATAAATTAGCAAGACCACCTAATATACCAACCATAGATAGCAAAAATAAATCAATTAAACTTGGCAAAATCCATCCCTGATAAATAGATAGAAAACTTAAAAGCATTATCGAGAATGAAAAGAAAAAACTAATCAACCAGGCAGGTTCAGTCGATGATAATTTTCTTATAGCAATAGCAACGTAAGATAAGCCTAAGCAAAAAATTATTGGATAAATATAATACAAATTTAAAGAGCTAAAACCTGGTTCAGTTATGAAAATTATACCAACAAATCCAACTAGGACCGCTAACCATCTATAAATACCAACTTTTTCTTTTAATAAAAAAATTGAAAATATTGTTATAAATATTGGTGCTGCAAAAGATATACTTACAACTGTTGCCAAAGGTAAATTTCTTAATGCTACAAATATAGAAACCAAAGCAATTAATCCTGCTAAACATCTTTTAAAATGAAGAAATGGTCTCGTTGTTTTGTAAAAATCTAAATATCTATCTTTAGGAATAAGAAATAAAATAGGAATTATTCCACAAAATCCTCTGAAAAATAATACTTGTCCAACGGGATAATCCTCAGACCACTTAACAATCACATCCATAAGTGAAAATGCACATACCGATATGAACATGTAAAAAAAGCCTAATTGATTTTTTGATAGCATATGATTAACTTTAGATTAATTAAGTTAATTATCAATGGAAATAGCAATTTTAGGATTAGGATGTTTTTGGGGACCAGAAATTAAGTTTAGTAAACTTGATGGAGTTATTAAAACAGAAGTAGGTTATTGTGGAGGTCATAATGCTGAAACCAATTACAAAGAAGTATGCACAGGCACAACAAATCATGCAGAAGTAGTAAAATTAGATTTTGATCCTAAAGTAATATCTTACGAGAAAATTCTTGAATATTTTTTTGAAATTCATGATCCAACAACTTTAAATTCTCAAGGACCAGATTTTGGAACCCAATATAGAAGTGAAATATTTTATTTAAATGATCAGCAAAAAATTACTGCTGAAAAAATGATAGAAAAAGAAAACGCCAAATTATCAGGAAAAGTAGTAACAAAAACTTCTTTAGTTAAAAATTATTGCCCAGCTGAAGAGTATCATCAAAGATATTTGGAAAAAAGATAAAATGTCTCTAGTCGATACAAGTTGGTTAGAAAATAATATTGATAAAGTAAAAATTATTGATTGCTCATGGCATATGCCTCAAACTCAAAGAAATGGTTTTGAGGAATATACAGAGGAGCATATTCCAAATGCTATTTTTTTTGATTTAGATAAAAATTCTAAATTAGATACTGATTTACCACATATGCTTACCGATACTAAATCTTGGGGGAAAATAATGAGCAATATGGGTATAGAAAATAATGATCGAATAGTAGTTTACGATAACTCCGATGTTATTAGTTCTTGTAGATGTTGGTACAATTTAATTTATTATGGACATGACCCTAAACTAGTTCATGTTCTAGATGGTGGATTAAAAAAATGGAAAAAAGAAAATAAACCTACAGATAACAAAAAAGTAACTACTCAGACTTCAAAGTATATATGTAAAGAAAATATAGAACTAGTTAAAAGTAAAAAACAAATTGATGAAAATATTAATTCACAAGAATTTAATGTTGTTGATGCAAGAAGTAGAGAAAGATTTGAAGGCAAAGTTGCTGAACCAAGGAAAGGTCTTAGAAGTGGCTCAATAAAAAATTCTTATTGCCTACCCTTTTCTGAATTAGTAAACGAAGACCATACTTTCGTTAGTAAAGATAAAATAATGGAAAAATTTAAGTCCTTTAAATTTGACCATGATAAAAATCTAGTGTTTTCATGTGGTTCTGGAGTGACTGCAAGTGTATTGGCACTAGCTTATTCTTTAATAAATGCTAAATATATGCCGACAATTTACGATGGCTCTTGGGCTGAATACGGAAAAAATTAACTTATGAAAACATCTACAAAAATAACAAGTATAGTAATCATATTTTTCTTAATAATTGCAACAGTGATCATTGGAAGAACAATGATAGGAAATCATTTCAAGAAAAAATTTAGTAAAAGACCGCCTCCTGGAATAATAATAACCACTACTCAAGAGAGAGTTTTTGAAAATGTTGTAAGTACCTATGGGACTGCAACTCCAATTCAAACACAATCATTTAAAATTGAAAAATATGAAATATTAAAACCTATAAAATTTAATCAAAAAGTTAAAAAGGGTGATGTAATTGCTGAGCTTAAAAATCGAAAAGTTATTGCTCAATTTGATGGTGTTATTGGAAAAAGAGAATTTTCGGAAGATATAGAGGTTTCAAAATCCTCAATATTAATTAATCTTGAAGATACTAGCTCAATATATTGTGATGTAGATATACCTGAAATTTTTGTACCATTTATTGAGGTTGGTCTGCCAGTTGATATTAAATTTTCTGGATATAAAAATAAAATTTATAAAGGTGAAGTAGACTCTTTTGCTAGCAGGATAAGTGAGGATACAAGAGCTTTAGCAACAAGAATTAAGATGGACAACTCATCAGGTGAAATTTTACCTGGCTCATTTTTAGAAATATCAATTAAATATGATGTGAGAAATGGCTTAAGTGCTCCTGACACTAGTACAATTGTCGAGGGTGAAAATGTTTTTATTTATAAAGTAGATGAAAAAAATAAAGTAATAAAAACAAAGGTAACCATTGGTGATAGATATTTGGGATTTGTAGAAATATTAGATGGATTAAATAATGGAGATAAAATTGTTGCAGAAGGAACAAAAAAAGTAAGACCAAATTTAACAATCAGACCTATAGAGAAAGGTGCTAAAAAAAAACAAGGAAATTCTAGCTGGGGTAAAAAAGATAAATCAAAAAAAGCTGAAGAAAAAAAAGGTAAATTTGATTGGTTGAAAAATATTTTTAAAAAATCAGATAAAGAGAAAAAATAATTAAATGTATATAACTGAAGTTAGCATTAAACGACCTGTTGTTGCTTGGGTTATGTCTTTGATATTGATAATTTTTGGTATTTTTGTCTTTTTAGAATTGCCAGTACGAGAACTTCCAGATGGTATACAGCCCCCAGTAGTTCAAGTTCAAACCGATTATAAATCTGCCTCAGCTGAAATTGTTGATGAGGAAATAACTCAAAAATTAGAGGATGTAATTGGTGGAGCTGAGGGTATCAAAAATATTGACTCAAGTTCTCTCAATGGAAGAAGTAGGATTAATATTCAATTCAACACAGACATTGATTTAGATGATGCAGCTAACGATATTAGGGAAAGAGTTGCAAGAGTTGTAGATAATTTACCAAGTGAGTCAAACCCTCCACAAATTTTAAAACAGGCAGCAGGTTTTACAACTACAATGTGGGTAGCATTATCATCCCCAACCTGGAATGATCTAGATCTTGGTGATTATGCTGAAAGGTATCTAATAGATGCATTTTCAAGCGTACCAAACGTAGGTCGAATTTTAGTTGGTGGATTAAGAGAGCTTAGTGTTAGAGTTTGGATAGATCCAATAAAATTAGCTGCGAACAATCTTACAATTCAAGAAGTTGAAAGAGCTCTTAGAAATGAGAATATAAATCTTCCAGCTGGAACCTTAGAAGCTAATAACAAAGACTTAACTTTAAACATTGATAAATCCTATTCTAATATTGATACTATTAAACAATTGCCACTTAAGAAAAATAAAGAAAAAGTTATTATTTTATCTGATGTGGCTAATATAGAGTTTGGACCTGTTTCAGAAAAAACTTTATTTAAAGCACAAAGAAAAAATGCGGTAAATTTAAAAACTGTTGGTATTGGTATTTACGCTAAAAGTGGCGCATCAACGGTAGAGCTTTCTAAACAAATAAAAATTAAAATCAAAGAACTTAACAAATCCTTACCTGACGGATTAAAGTTAGAAATAGCATTTAACAGAGCAACCTACATTGGTGCTGCAATTGAAGAAGTGTATAAAAGTTTAGTAATTGCATTTGTATTAGTTGTTTTAATTATTTATCTTTTTTTAGGTAACCTTAAAGCTGTAATAGTTCCTGCGGTTGCTTTACCAGTTAGTCTTATTGGATCATTTCTCGGTTTATATATATTTGATCTATCTATTAATATTTTTGTATTACTAAGTTTTATTCTAGCAATTGGTATAATCACTGATGACTCTGTGATCATGACTGATGCGATCTATACAAGAATTGAAAACGGAGAAACACCATTAGTTGCTGCTTATAAAGGTTCTAAACAAATTACATTTGCAATTATTGCAACGACTTTAATTCTTATAGCAGTATTTTTACCTTTAATTTTTATTAAAGGAATATCAGGAACTTTGTTTAAAGAAACAGCAATAGCCTTATCTTTTTCAATTGTTGTATCTTCTTTTGTAGCATTAACATTATCTCCAATGCTAGGAAGTAAATTTTTAAACAAAAAAGAAAAAATTAATTTCTTTGTAAAAAAATTCAATAATGGATTCAAATCTTTCACAGGATTTTATGTAAACTCACTTAAATATTGGGTGAATAAACAAAAAACTATTTCAATATTTATAATTTTAATTATTACTGCCTCAGCTTATTTGTTTAGCTTTTCCAAAAAAGAATTAATACCAATTGAAGATAGGGGTGCTTATTTAATTATTGGATCAACTGATGAAGGAAGTTCATTTGAATATACACAAGAAAAAGCGCAGATAATTGAAGGAAGAATATTAAGATTATTGCAGGCAGAAGACAGTCCGTATGCAAGACTAATAATGAGAGTTCCTGGTTTTGGAAGATCTGCAACGTCTTATAACAGTTTTATAATTATTGCTTTACTTGATGAGTGGAAAAATAGAGAAAAAGGTAGTCAACAAATACTAAGAGAGGCTATCGGACAAGTGGTTTCTGTACCTGAAACTTTTGCTTTTCCAATTTCTCCACAATCAATAAGAGTATCTAGTTATAATAAGCCTGTTCAAATGGTTATATATGGATCTAGCTATGAAGAATTAGAAGAAATTCAAAATAGTGTCTTAAGAGAATTAAGAAAAAATAGAAATATGTCCAGAATTGAAAGTGATTATACAAAAAATAAACCTGAGGTTAAATTAATCACAAATAAAAACAGAGCAAATGATTTGGGAGTTTCTACTGAAAATATAGGTAGAACTTTAGAAACTCTTTATGGGGGAAAAAGAGTAACAAATTTCAGTAAAGAGGGAAGAGAATACCCAATTATTTTGCAACAATATTTGGCTGACAGAAGAGATAAAGATGGGTTATCAAAAATTTATGTTAGATCTGAAACCACCGGTAAACTTGTATCTGTTGCAAGTTTAGTTGAATTTAAAGAAAAAGGTACTGCTGAAGCACTTCCAAGGTATAATCGTCAAAGAGCTGTTACAATTTCTGCTGCCCTTGCTGAAGATTATACTCTAACAGAGGCAATTAAATACCTAGAAGATGTCATGATTAGAGTTGCTCCTCAAAATCAAATCACTTGGAAAGGAAAATCTGAAGAGTTAAAAGAAACAACAAATGAAATATACTTAATTTTTGCCCTTGCTTTGTTAACTGCTTATTTGGTTATGGCAGCAACATTTAACTCATTTGTTCATCCATTTATTATTATTTTAACAGTTCCATTAGCTGTCTTTGGTGGCTTAGTATTTATTTTATTTTTAAACAGTTCAGTAAATATTTTCTCTCAAATTGCTTTAATAATACTCATCGGTATATCTACAAAGAATAGTATTTTGATTGTAGACTATACAAACCAGATCAGAACTACTGGTGTTAAAATTCAGGACGCTATAATTAAAGCTTGCCAATTAAGAATTCGACCAATCATAATGACTTCCTTAAGTACAATGATAGCAATGCTTCCATTAGTTATTGGAAATATTGGCCCAGGCGCAGGTGAAGGCTCTAGATTAGCTGTGGGTTCTACAATTTTAGGAGGAATGATTATTTCAACTTTCTTTACTTTATATGTTACTCCGACAATGTATTTAGCTCTTGCAAAAAATACTAAGCGTATTGATGCAGTTGATATTGAATTAAACAAACAGCTAAATTAAAAAATAATATATTTTGACGTTGATAAAGAATTTTTACATTCTGATAATTGTTGTTTATAAATATTTGATTGTCTTTCCACTCTTTTAGCTAAATTAATTACTTTTTTGTTTTTTTTATAATTCTTATAATTTCTCCAACCTTCGTGATAAGCAACATATTGATTGAATGCGTCGCTTTTTGAGATTTTTAAAATTTTTTCGGTTTTATTTGTATACCACCCTATAAAGTCAACACTGTCTTTAAATCTTGATCTTACTGCATACTTATTCCCAGTTTCATTTTTGTATTGTTTCCAGGTACCTTTTACTGCTTGAGAATAACCAAAAGAACTTGATGGTCTTTTATAGGGAATAACTTTAAAAAGTTTTTGTCTTGGTGGCTTTGCTAACCAATCAAAACTCGACTCCATCTTAATTATTGCAAGCTGTAAGTGAACTGGTGTACCCCATTTTCTTTCTGACTTTTTTGCGTGTTTATACCAAAAATATTTCTCTTTAAATATTGAACAACTACTTGCAGTATTTTTTGGAACTGATGAACAAGCTGAAATAAATAATATTATTACAAATAAAAAATTAAGTTTTTGAATTTTCATTTTTTTTAAAAAAGTAAAATAAGATTAATATAATTAATACACCTAATAAATTTCCAAATAAATCTGAAAATTCAAAACTTCTCTCAGGTATAAAATAATGTGCTACCTCTAGTGCTAAAGATAAAAAAATTAAATAAATACTTATATAAATAAATTGGTTCGATATATCAAAAGTTAATAATCCAAGAGTTGAAATAATTAAGAATGCATAAAAATGATTGGTTGAAATTAAAAAATCTATAGTAATTTGTGGCTGTGAATTTAAATCATTATATAAAAACCACCCTAAAACACTACCAGGGAATAAATATAAAAAAATTAAAATCAAATTAGATAAATAAAAAATAAACTTATTTTTTGAAAAAAAATTAATCATTAAAATATAGTTTTATTTATCAAATTGTTCTAAAAGATAAACAAATGAGTTATTTAATTTTAGTAAGACATGGCCAAAGTGTATGGAATTTAGAAAAAAAATTTACTGGATGGGTAGATGTAGATTTAACAGAAAATGGAAAATCAGAAGCAAAAAAAGCAGGCCAGCTAATAAAACAAGAGAATATTGAAATTAATCTTTATTATTCATCTTTCCAATTAAGAGCAAAAAATACATTAAAAATAATACAAGATGAATTGAAAGACTATAAAGAAGTAAAAAATGCATGGGAATTAAACGAGAGACATTATGGTGCTCTCACAGGATTAAATAAAGATGAAATGAAAGTAAAACTAGGAGAAGAAAAAGTTCATCAATTTAGACGTTCTTGGGATCTAAGGCCCGATCCTCTAGATAAAAAAAATCCATATCATCCCCTAAATATTGATACTTACAAAGAAATTCCTTTAGAAAAAATTCCTGACACCGAGTCACTAAAAGATACATATGAAAGAGTAATGAAATTTTATAACAAAGATATAGAAAGACAAAAAAGCGAAAATATTCTCATTTCTGCTCATGGAAACTCTATAAGAGCGCTTTGTAAATATTTGTTTAATTTAGATGACAATGAAATTTCTAAACTTGAAATACCTACAGGAAACCCACTTTTGATTGAATTAAAAAACAACAAAATTTCTAATTGCAAATATCTTGATCAAGAGAGAGCTAAAGATCTTTTAGTTTTTTAAAAATATCCAGATCAGTTAAATGATAAAAGTCTTTTTGGCTTTCATAACCAAATAATTTTTTTTGATCTATTAAATTATTCCAAATTTCCAAAATTGAGTAATTTTCTAATTTTTCTTTAATAAATAATTTTTTATTAATTATTTGACAACCAATGTAAATAAATTCTTTTTCAGTGCCTTTGTTAATTAAATTATTTTTTAAATTGAAATCTCCTTTTAACTTTTTATCAAAACTTAATTTTTTATTTGCTAAGAGAAGAATGTTTTCTAATTCTTTAGAAAAATACATTTTTTCCATATTAAATATCTCATCATTATAATTATTACTCCAGATTGTATCAGGATTAAAAATTATAAAATCTTCTTCATTGGAATCTTGGATCATATTTTGAATACCTCCCCCTGTATCTAAAATATGCTCACCATCCTCAATTATTTTGATATCAATATTAAAATTTTTACTGTTTAAAAAAACTGAAAATTGATCCTTTAAATAAAAAGTATTTATTAAAATTTTTTGAATACCTAGTTTTTCGATTAAATTAATGCATCTCTCCAGCATACTTACATCTTTAATCTCTAATAAGGGCTTAGGAGTATTTAAAGTAATTGGGTTTAATCTCTTACCAAAACCTGCACATAAAATTAAAGCTGTATTTATTCTCACTTCTCTACCTTATAAATTTTGGAAAATTATTTTTTAATAGCAACATCAAATTATTGAATTCATTTTGCTCTTTAATTCTATGATTAATCAATTCCCAAGCGTAGGGAATCAATTTGAGATATTTTCTTTTATTATCTCTTACAGCTAAACGCATAAATATACCAATTATTTTTAAATTCCTTAAAACAGATAAAATTTCAAAATCTTTTTTAAATTTTTCTAAATCGATTTTTTTATTTGTTTTGACGTAAAACTTAAATACTTTCTCTTTTAATTCATTGGGTGTTTTTAATCTTACGTCGTCAATTAAGGATGCTAAATCGTAAGCTCTATTACCAATTAGTGCATCTTGACTGTCTATTACTGCAATTTTTTTATTGTGATACATAAAATTTGAAACATGAAAATCTCTATGAACAAATGTGTCATTTTTGTAATTTAATTTTGATAATAAATTTTTTACCTCTGATTTAAATTTCTTTTTAAATTTAATACTTTTGAATTTAGATAATTTCTTTGATGCGTACCAGTCACAAAAAAGTTTAGTTTCATCAAACAAAATTTTGTTATTATATTCTTGAACTTTATATAATTTGTTTTTAAAATTTTTTACCTTTTTATCTTTTATTAATTGTATTTTATTTAAAATTTTTATTATCTTTTTAAAAATGACATATTTATTATTCTTTTTGTTTTTTAAAATTTGAAACAAAGTTTGATCTCCAAAGTCATTTATTTCTATATAATTATTAAGGTAATTTTCACTTAATAGAATGGGTGCTAAAATTTTATTTTTAATTAAAATTTTATTTATCGCATCGTAAATTAAAAGATTTTTTAACTTTTCTTTCTTGGATACTACAATAATAGATTTATTTTTTCTGCTTCTATAAAATTCTCTAAAAGACGCGTCACCTTTTATTTTTTTCAATTTTGCTAAGCTTTTCATCAAAATAAATTTTAATTTAAACTTTTATATCTACAGTTCTATCATTTAATTGATTTAAATAATTAAATGTTAAAGTTATAAATTTTATATCTTGTTTATCAGCAATCAATTGTGGCCATTCTATAAGTGTTATTAATTTATTATCTTTTTCAAAAATATCTAAATTATTGATATCCTCTTTCCTATTAATTCTAAATAAATCATAATGTTTTATTCTTATATTTTTCACCTGATACTCATTTAATAAACTAAAAGTAGGGCTTGTAATTTCTGTTTGTTTTAGATTATTTATTTTTTGATACTCATTTATAAAATGTTTAACAAAGGTTGTTTTACCAACGCCCATCTCTCCATATAAAAAAACAAACTCGCCGCCTTTAAGATATTTTGTAAATTCTTTAGCTAATTCTTTAGTTAACTTCTCTGAAGTGATATCGATTGTGCTATCTTTAATAGCGATAGGCATCTGGTTTGAAAGGACCTTCTGTTCCAACGCTTATATAATCTGCTTGCTCTTTTGATAATTTTGTTAGTTTTGCCCCAACTTTTTTTAAATGCAAAGTTGCTACTTTTTCATCTAAATGTTTTGGAAGTACGTAAACTTTATTTTCATAATTTTTATGATTATGCCAAAGTTCTATTTGAGCAATAACTTGATTAGTAAATGATGCACTCATTACAAAACTTGGATGTCCAGTTGCACAACCAAGATTAACTAATCTTCCTTCAGCTAAAAGAATAATTCTTTTACCACTAGGCAGCTCTATTTCATGCACTTGAGGTTTTACTTCAGTCCATTTATAATTTCTAAGAGCTTCAACTTGTATTTCATTATCAAAGTGACCAATATTACATAAGATGGCTCTATCCTTCATATCTCTCATATGATCTGCAGTGACAATATCTTTATTACCTGTTGCTGTTACTACGATATCAGCTCTACTTATAGCCTCCTCCATTAATACCACTTCATAACCTTCCATTGCAGCTTGTAGAGCACAAATTGGATCTGCTTCTGTAACTAAAACTCTAGCTCCACTTTGTCTTAAAGATGCAGCACTTCCTTTTCCAACGTCTCCAAAACCAGCAACAATAGCAATTTTTCCAGACATCATTACATCAGTAGCTCTTCTTATCCCATCTACTAAACTTTCTCTACATCCATATAAATTATCAAATTTTGATTTTGTGACAGAGTCATTCACGTTTATTGCTGGAACTAAAAGCGATTTATCTTTTTCCATTTTATTAAGTGCTTTAATTCCAGTGGTAGTCTCTTCTGAAACTCCCTTGATATCTTTCATTAAATCCTGATATTCATTGTGCATGATAGCTGTTAAATCACCACCATCATCTAACAACATGTTAGGTTTCCAGTCAGGTTTTCCAACTATAGTTTGTTTAATGCACCATAAATATTCCTCTTCTGTTTCACCTTTCCAAGCATAAACAGGGATCCCAGCCTTTGCAATTGCAGCAGCTGCATGATCTTGTGTTGAAAAAATATTACATGAAGACCAACGAACTTCAGCGCCTAATGCAACTAAGGTTTCGATTAGTACTGCAGTTTGAATTGTCATATGAAGACATCCTATAATTCTTGCACCCTTTAATGGTTTTTCTTTAGAATACTCTTCTCTTAAAGCCATTAAACCAGGCATTTCACTTTCAGCTATTGATATTTCTTTTCTACCAAATTCAGCTTGTGCAATGTCTTTTACTTTATAATCTTCCATGGCAAGCTTTATACAGCTAAGTATTTATTTATCAAGCAATGATTAAACATTGGGAAATCTTATCTCTATCATTGCTCCTTCTTTATCAATACGATTAGATGCTACAATTTCACCATCGTGGAGTTCAACCAAGTTTTTTACTATATTTAAACCTAAGCCTGAATGTTCTCCAAATTTTTCAGGTCTATTACTATAAAATCTTTTAAATATTCTTGATGTATCTTTTTCTTTAAATCCTTGTCCTTCATCAACAATTTTGATTGATATTTGATTTTTTCCATTAACAGAAACATCAACAAAAACATTAGCACCGTCTTTACTAAATGATATTGAATTATCCAATAAATTTGCAATGATTTGTTCAATTCTGTTTTCTATACCATTTATTAAATATTTATTTTTTCCATCATTTTTATATTCAATTTTAATTCCTTTTTTCACTTGATGAATATTATTATAATCATCAACAACAGATTGAATGATAGGTTCAATATCAATTTTTTTCATTTTTTCTTTACTTAAAGCAACTTCATCCTTTAACATTTGCGAGTAATCGGTAATTAATCTTTCTATTCTTTGAACGTCATGACTAAGTATATTCAATAATCTATTTCTTTGTTCGCTATCATTTGTGTCTTGTAAAATTTCTGATGCACTTTTTAAAGATGCTAATGGATTTCTAATTTCATGAACTAGATCTGTCGAAAAGTTTTCTGCATGTGTAACTCTATTTTGAAGCTCATTTGTCATATCTTCTAAAGAATTAGATAAAAGTCCTAATTCGTCATTTCTTTTTTTTAAATTTTCAATACCTGGTTTAACTTGACTTTTTTCTTTGATACGAATTGTATATCCAACAAGATTTTGTATTGGTTTAATGAAATATCTACTTAAAACAAAAGAAAAAATTAATATTACAAATCCTACAGATATAGCCGTTCTTATTACAAATGCTTTTCTCTCATCTATCGCTGTCTTTATTTCATTAGCATTTTCTGTAATAGCTACATAACCAAGATTAATTCCATTCTTTGTAACATTCTTAATTGTTGTTACATTAAATTGATTAAAATTTTCTTGCGTAAATGTGTAAGGAGATCCTAAATTTTCAGAATTGGAATAATTTTTTAATATATCTTTGAATGAAACAGGTTTTTTTTCATCAATTTTTATATTTTTTTCCTCAATAGTTTTTTCTATTTCCTCATTATCTAAACTTTCAAATTCAATTTTATCAAGTCTTGTAGAGAATGATCTTGGATCAAGATCTAAAGTATCAGTGTCACCAATAAGGTTAAGTTGATCATCAAAAAATATTACTCTATCTAAATTTTGAAAAATAAACCTTGTAGAAAATAAAAATCTTCTAATATCGTCTGATTGGAATTTTACATCTAGCCTTAAAATATTATCAATAGTATTGTTAATAATATTTGTATGATTTTGAGATTTTTTTTTTATTAAACTTGGCTGAATATTATTAAGATATATGAAAGTAAATAGTCCAATAATTGTAAAAATTACAAAATTTATAAATAAAAATTTCTTTAATATAGAAAGAGTTTTTAAGTATTTACTAAACATTAGCTAACATTCCATCTATATCCACTACCATACCTAGTTTCAATAGCTGAAAAATCAGGATCTACTTTTTTAAATTTTTTTCTAATTCGTTTTACGTGACTATCAATAGTTCTATCCTCAATATCTGTATCTTCTCGGTAAGCAATATCCATAAGCTGAGCTCTTTCTTTAATTATACCAGGTCTCTTTGCTAATTCTTTAACAATTAAAAACTCAGTTGTTGTCAATTTATCAGGCAGCTGTTTTCCATTCCATTCACACTCGAGTTGTGATGGATCTAATTTTAATCTTCCATGAGATATAAGGCTTTTGTTTTCCTCTAGAATATTATTTGAATCTTTTTTTCTTAACTGCAGTCTAATTCTCTCAATCAAAACTTTTATGGAAAAACCTCCTGATTTTTTTACAAAATCATCTGCACCTAGCTTTAGCCCTAACAACTCATCAATTTCATCATCTTTAGATGTTAAAAAAATTACTGGTAAGGAAGTTTTTTTTCGAAGTTTTTTTAGTAATTCTTCTCCATCCATCTTAGGCATCTTTATATCAATAACTGCTAAGTCAGGCGGCATTCTGGTTAAACCGATTAATGCACTTTCACCATCAATGTATGTTTGAACTTTAAAACCCTCTTTTTCTAATGCGATACTCAAACTTGTTAAAATATTTCTATCGTCATCTATCAAAGCTATTGTTTGTTTTTGCATAAAGTAGTTTAAAAATACTAAATTGTCCTAATTTGGGCAATGTTATAAATTTAATGTAACATACCCCAATTGTCTCCCACATTAATATCAACTGTTAAAGGAGTTGAAAAAGAATGATAATCACTCTGAGCGACACTGGTCATTTCTTTCTCAATTAATTTAATCATTACTGTTTCATCTTTTTTTGGAATTTCAAAAATTAATTCATCATGAATTTGCAAGAGCATTTTTGAATTAGAATTTTTTTCCTCTGATAATTTCTTATCTAATCTTATCATAGCTAATCTCATTACTTCAGAAGCAGAACCTTGAATGGGAGCATTAATTGCAGCACGTTCTTGAAAATTTCTGACATTAAAGTTTTTGTCATTTATTCCATTAAAGTGAGATCTTCGTCCAAAAATATTGTTAACATATCCACTTTTCCTACAAAATTTAATTGTATTATCCATATAAACTTTAATTTCTGGAAACTTAGCAAAATATGAATTCAAAAATTCCTCTGCTTCATAATTAGAAACATTTATTTGCTTAGCTAATCCATATTGTGAAATTCCATAAATAATTCCAAAATTAATAGCCTTAGCCTTTCGTCTGTGATCTTGATTAACTTTTTTAATATCAATATTAAATATTTGGCTAGCTGTTAAAGAGTGAATATCTTCTTTATTTTTAAAAGCTTTTTTCAGTTCTTTTACATCTGCTAGATCTGCTAAAATTCTCATCTCAATTTGATTGTAATCCGCAGAAATTAATAGGTGCCCTTTTTTTGCAGTGAAAGCTTTTCTTATATCTTTTCCATCTTCTGATTTAATTGGTATGTTTTGTAAATTGGGATCACTAGATGCTAGTCTTCCAGTCGTTGTAGCAGCCAGCAAAAACGAAGTATGAACTCTTTTTGTATTTGGGTTTAAATGTTCGGGTAAAGCATCTGAATAGGTATTTTTTAATTTTGAAACTTGTCTCCAGTCTAAAATTAATTTTGGAAACTCATGACCTTTGAAAGCTAAATCCTCTAAAACACTTGCACTTGTTGCAAAACTTCCTTTTTTGGTTTTTTTTAATCCAGCTATTTTTAAGTCATTATAAATTATTTCACCTAATTGCTTTGGGGATGCGATATTGAACTCTTTTTTAGAAATTTTAAATACCTCTTTTTCAAGTTTTTGAATTTTTTTTTCAAATTTAGATGAAAGAGATTTTAAAAACTTACTGTCAATTTCAACTCCTTCTATTTCCATAAATGCAAGAATTTTAATTAATGGCTTTTCAAAAATTTCATAAATATTTATCATTTTTTCTGATTTTAAATTTTTGATAAATTTCTTGTATAATCTAAAAGTAACATCAGCATCTTCAGCAGCGTAATCTTTTGCTTTATCTAATTCTACTTCGCTAAAATTAATTTCTTTCTTACCTGTTCCCACCATATCTTTAAATGAAATAGTTTTATGTCCTAGATGAATTTCTGATAAAGTATCCATATTATGTCTATTTTTTCCTGCATCTAAGACATAAGACATCAGCATTGTATCTTCCATTGATGAAAGCGTTATTCCACACTTATAAAATACGATAAAATCAAATTTAATATTTTGACCGATTTTTTTTATACTAGGATCTTCTAATATTTTTTTTAATTTTTTAATTACTGCGTCTTTTTTAAGACACTTGGGTGACTTGTGACCAACTGGTATGTAGCATGCTTTTCCAATTTTAGAACAGAGGGAAATACCCACTAAATCTGCTTGGTGAGGATCTAATGAAGTGGTTTCTGTATCTACAGCAACTTCACCAACTTCTTCCGCCTCCTCTATCCATTTGTCAATTTCATCTAAACTATTAATTAAATAATAATTTTTATTATTTATCGTTTGTTGTTTTTCCAGATTTTGAGTTTCAATCTTATTACTTTCTAGTTCAGGTTCTCCATAAGCAGAAATTGCAGAGCTTAACAACCTGTTAAATTCCATTTCTCTTAAAAATTTATATAATTTATCTTTATCTATATTTTGCAATTTAAATTCACTTAACTCTCTATTAACGGGAGAGTTATGATCTAGTGTTACAAGTTTTTTACTTATTAATGCTTTTTCCTTGTTCTCTATTAATGTTTCTCTTCTTTTATTTTGCTTAATCTCATGAGCAGATTTTAGTAAATTTTCTAAAGTACCATATTTGTTAATTAGCTCTGCAGCCGTCTTAACACCTATACCTGGAACACCAGGAACATTATCACTACTATCTCCTGCTAAAGATTGCACATCAATGACTTTTGAGGCATCTACTCCAAATTTTTTTACAACATCATCATCAGTTATAAATTTGTTTTTCATGGGGTCAAAAATTCGAACTCCTTTTTTGTAAAGCTGCATTAAATCTTTATCTGATGAGACAATTGTAACCTTTGCACCTTTTTTAAGGATTTGATCAACATACGTGGCTATTAAATCATCTGCTTCATAATTAGGAAGATCCACAGATGGTAAGTTGAATGCTAGAACTGATTTTCTTATATATTCAAATTGAGGGGCCAAATCATCAGGCGCCTCTGACCTATTAGCTTTGTAATCACTATAAATTTCATTTCTGAAAGTTTTTCTTGCTGAGTCGAATATTACTGCAAAATGTGTTGGTTTTTGCAAATTTTGATCAGATTTTGAGTCTTCTAATAATTTAAATAACATACTGCAAAAACCACTCACAGCGCCTGTTGGAAGCCCATCACTTTTTCTAGTCAATGGAGGCAAAGCATAATAAGCTCTAAAAATATAACCAGAGCCATCAATCAAATAAAAATGATCTGTTTTTTGAATTTTATTCATGAAGTAATATTAAATATTATAATGATAACATATTCTGTACATAAAAAAATTTACTTTCAATTATTATAACAATTATAAGTAGATTATTTTTTATATTTTGAGTATTATTTAATTATGGAATTAACAAAAAATCTCACGCAAGCTAAACTATTTAAATCTCTGGTTGTTATTGTTCTTGGTTCAATAGCACTAACTATATCAGCAAAGATCAAAATTCCTTTCTATCCTGTGCCTATGACTATGCAAACATTTGTTGTATTGTTTTTAGGAATAAGTTTAGGGCACAAAATTGCACTAGCTGCAATTGGTCTATATTTAATTGAAGGAATTGCAGGACTTCCTGTATTTTCAAATTCTCCTGAAAAAGGTGTTGGATTAGTTTACTTTACAGGTCCAACTATGGGTTACTTAATTGGTTTTTTAACTGCTTGTTACTTAGCTTCTAAAATAAAGATTGACGATAATTTTTTTGTTGTTTTATTTAAGTTAATTATCGCAACTTCAACAATCTATATTTTGGGTCTAATTTGGCTTGGAACATTGATTGGATGGGATAAGCCAATTTTTGCTTTAGGTGCAAAACCATTTCTATTAGCTGAGATTTTTAAAATAATGCTTTTAGCTCTTTTGACTAAGCAAATAATTAAAATTAAAAAATTTATCTAGGTGATCTTTTAGAAAGAATTCTTTGAAGAGTTCTTCTATGCATTTTAAGTCTTCTGGCTGTTTCTGAAACATTCCTATTACATAGCTCGAAAACTCTATGTATATGTTCCCATTTAACTCTGTCAGCTGACATAGGGTTTTCGGGTGGGGCTGCTTTTTTTGAAGGATCTGCCAATAATGCTTTCTCTACATCTTCTGCATCAGCAGGTTTTGCCAAATAATCTATAGCACCTTCCTTGATCGCAGCTACTGCTGTTGGAATATTTCCATATCCAGTTAACATGATAATCCTACTATCACTATTTGAAGACTGAATTTCTTTTACAACCTCAAGTCCATTACCATCTGCAAGCCTTAAGTCTACAACAGCAAAACCAGGTTTTTTTGTTTTTACAGATTCAACTCCCTTTTGCACACTCTCAGCTTGAAAAACTTCAAATCCTTTTTTTTCCATTGCTCTGGCTAAACGCTCTCGAAAAGGATTATCATCATCGACGATTAATAATGACTTATTCTCAAAATCGCTAAGATTCTGTAATTTTGCTTCTTCTTTCATAAGCCTCATATGGGGTCTCTACAAGATATTACAATATATGAATTTTACGCATTTCTGGCTTGAATTATTTGCTTTACATTGGTGTTGTTTACTTTATATGCCAAAAAATATTAAAGTTTTTTTAAAAAAGACTTTTTTTTATTAAATTTTTTTTGGAGGCATTTAAAATGCAAAAATTTAAATCAGTTGAAGAATTAGTCAATCAGCTGAAACCTGAAAAACCAGTTTACTGTATAAGAAAGAATTCCATAAAATCTGCTGTTAAATTTTTCCTAAACAAATTCCCAGGAAAAATATTATATGCTGTCAAAACTAATCCACATCCTGAAGTAATCAAAACAATCATAGAAAGCGGAGTGGAGCAATTTGATGTTGCTTCAATTGAGGAAATTAAAAATATTAGAACTTTTAGTAATACAGCAAAATGCTCTTATATGCATACTGTTAAAAGCAGAGAAAGTATAAAAGAAGCATATTTCAATTATGGTGTAAAAACTTTTTCGTTAGATACTAAAGATGAACTGATTAAAATAATTGAAAGTACAAATAATGCTAAAGATTTAGAGTTATTTGTAAGAGTTGCTGTTTCAAATGAACATGCAGAAATTGATTTATCAAAAAAATTTGGTGCTTTAACTTCAGAAGCAATTGGTTTGTTAAGACTTGTAAAACAACATGCTAAAAAGATTGGTTTAAGTTTTCACGTTGGTTCACAATGTATGCATCCAATTTCTTATTCAAAAGGAATTAGTGAAATTGGAAATATAATTAAAAAGACAAAAATTATTCCAGATTATATTAATGTGGGTGGAGGTTTCCCTACAATCTATCCTGACTTAATTCCACAATCTTTAAGTAGTTACTTTAATGAAATAAAAAAGAGTTTAGAAAATTTAAAGCTTGAAAAACTTCCTGAAATTATTTGTGAGCCTGGTAGAGCTATAGTTGCAGAAAGTGGCTCAACAGTTGTAAGGGTTAATTTAAGGAAAAAACAAAAACTTTATATTAATGATGGTACCTATGGTACTCTTTTTGATGCAGGTACACCAAACATTGTATTCCCATCTAGAATGATTAAAGAAAATTCTAATAAAATAATTTCAAAAAAATTAACTGCTTTTGATTTCTTTGGACCTACATGTGATAGCATGGATTATATGAAAGGTCCTTTTTTGCTTCCAAATAATATTAAAGAAAATGATTATATTGAACTCGGTCAACTTGGTGCATACGGATTGACATTTAGAACTCAGTTTAATGGTTATTACTCAAATGAAATTTACGAAGTTGAAGATAATCCAATAATGACAATGTATGACAAAGACATTAACAAAGCTAACATGGTAGCTTAATGTCAGGTCAAAAAAATCCAGGTCATAATAGTAAAAGAGATTTCTTAAAAAATCCTGTTGAACACATCGATATAACTTCTTTTGATAGTAGAAAAATTATTTCCTCAATGGAAAAAATGTCATTTGTTTCTAGAGAAACAGCAAATGCTGCTAATATTTATAACGAGATGCTTAAAGATAAAGATTGTACAATTTTCCTTACTTTAGCGGGCTCTACTTCGGCAGCTGGATGCATGAATATTTATAAAGATTTAGTTAAATATAATATGGTAGATGCAATCGTTGCAACAGGTGCCTCCATAGTAGATATGGATTTTTTTGAGGCTCTTGGTTTTAAACATTATCAAGGTTCACAATTTCAAGATGATACTGAGCTGAGGAATAACTATATAGATAGAATTTACGATACCTACATAGATGAAGAAGAACTTCAAATGTGTGATAAAATCATATGTGAAATTGCAAATAACTTAGAAGCGAGAAGCTATACTTCAAGAGAATTCATTTACGAAATGGGAAAATATTTAAAAAATAACTCAAAGAAAAAAGACTCTTTAATTGAAACCGCTTTTGACAACAATGTTCCTATTTTCTGCCCTGCTTTTACTGATTCAAGTGCAGGATTCGGGTTAGTTATGCATCAAGAACAAAATCCAAAAAAACATATGACCATAGACTCAGTTAGAGAATTTAGAGAACTAACAGAAATTAAAATCAAATCTAAAGGTTCTGGATTATTTATGATTGGTGGTGGTGTGCCTAAAAACTTTATTCAAGATACTGTAATTTGTGCTGAGCTATTAGGAAAAGATGTAGATATGCATAAATATGCTGTTCAAATTACTGTTGCTGATAGTAGAGACGGTGCTTGTAGTAGCTCCACATTAAAAGAAGCAAGTTCATGGGGAAAAGTAGATATTACAAAGGAACAGATGGTGTTTGCAGAAGCAACTAGTGTTTTACCATTGATAGCAAGTGATGCTTATCATAAGGGAGAGTGGAAAAATAGAACAAGAAAAAACTTTACAAAAATTTTTGAATAAAATTGAAATATCTCTCAAATAAAAACGGATTTTTAGGAATTGATAATAAATTTAGCTTTAAAGAAAAAGCTGTGATTGTTCCATTTGGATTAGAAAAAACAGTCAGTTATGGGGGAGGAACAAGAAATGGACCTAAAGAAATCATAAAAGCATCTCATCAAGTAGAGCTGTATGATGAAGAACTTAATTGTGAACCTTATAAAAAAATAGGTATTAAAACTTTAAAACCATTTAAAATTGATAAAAATATTAAAAAAGCCCTAAATAAAATCTCTAATATTAATAAAGAAATTATAGATAAAAAGCTTTTCCCAATGACTTTAGGTGGAGAGCATTCAATAACGCCTGGGTGTATTGTACCTTTTACTAAAAAATATAAAAATATTTGCCTCTTGCATTTTGATGCCCATGCAGATTTACGTCAAAGCTATAATGGAGAAAAATTTTCACATGCCTCAGCAATTAGAAGATGTCTAGATTATAAAAATGTTTCCTTAATTTCATTTGGGATAAGAAATATCTCAGAAAGTGAAATCCCATTTTTAAAAAAAAATTCTTCAAGAATAAATATTTTTTGGGCAAAAGATAAAAAAAAATGGAATTTGTCTAAATTTAAAAAATTGATTAAAAACAAAAATGTTTATCTAACATTCGATGTAGATGGACTAGATTCAAGTATTATGCCTGCTACTGGTACACCTGAACCAGGAGGACTTTTGTGGGACGAAACATTAGATATTATAAGAATTGCAGCTAAAAACTCGAAAATTGTTGGTGCAGATATTAATGAACTGTCTCCAATTAAAGGATTTAATTCTTATAATTTTCTTGTTGCAAAATTGGCTTATAAAATTTTGTCTTATAAATTTTTATATTAAACTTTAATTGGTTTAATAATTTTCAATAACATTCTGAATGGTATCAGCATTATTATAGCAACTAAAACTTTTACCGCTAAATCTCCTAGAGATAAAGTAACCCACGGTACCCCCGTTGCATAAAATGATATTGAGAAAAATAAAAATGTGTCGACTGTTGATCCAATCAAAGATGAAGTAAGAGGTGCAACAAACCACTCTTTTTTTCTTAATCGATCAAAAATTTGAATATCTAACAATTGAGCGGTAATAAAAGCTACCCCTGATCCAATTGCAATTCTAACAGAGATTAAATCTGCAAAATCAGTTGAGAATAACAATGTAAATATAATTCCTATTAAAAAGCCCAAATATACAATTTGCCTTGCTAATAATTTTCCATACGACCTATTCGCTAAATCAGTTATTAAAAAAGCTATTGGGTAACTAAAAGCTCCATAAGTTAAAATCTCATTTAGTCCAAAATAGTTTATTGGAAACTGGACTAAATAATTAGAAGATAGTACAACAACCCCCATCATTATAGACAGGGTGATAAATAATTTGTTCATTAAGCTGATTTAGCTACAGGTTTCTTTTTAAAAGGGGATTTAATTAAAACTACTTTTTTTAACTTTTTTAATCTAGGAGATAAATTTTTATTTTTTACAGTTTTTAAAAATTCATCAAAACTACCTTTTTTGTCAACTGACCTTACACCTGAGTTGCTTACAGTAAGTTTTAAACTTCTTCCAGTAAGCTCACTTGTAAATTTTACTTTTTTAAGATTAGGTAAAAATCTTCTTTTAGTCTTGTTGTTAGCATGACTAACATTATGACCTTTCATAGGAATTTTACCGGTAAGTTCGCATTTTTTTGACATAATAACAGTGCCTATATAAGGGGAGATATTGAAGGCGTCAAGTTTAATACATTTAAGAAACAGTTTTATTTCCCACAATTTCTGTGAAATTTTTGACACCATCTCTTATCAGTAATTCTTTTAGGTCTTTTTTAATCATCCCAGCAATATTGGGTCCTTGAAATACCATGCCGGTATAAAGTTGAATATAGTCTGCTCCCAATAAAAACTTATCATAAGCTGCTTTACCAGAATCAACACCACCTACTCCAATTATTTTAATTTTACCTTTAATTAAATTGTAGAATTTACTTATTAAAAGATTTGATTTTTTTTCAATAGGTTTTCCAGATAAACCACCTTTTTGATGTCTCTGTATATTTTGAAGTGTTTCCCGAGAAGCGTCAGAAGTATTTGAAATTATTATTGCGCTTATTTCATTTTCTAAAAGTATTTCTGAAATTAAGTCAATTTGATTTTCGTTAATGTCTGGCGAAATTTTTACAGCTATAGGAATTTCAGTTTTTAATTGTTTTTTTTTCTCTGAAATAGATTTTAATAACTCATTTAATTTATTCTCATCGTGAAAGTTCCTTAGATTTTCAGTATTTGGCGAAGAAATATTGATTGTGATATAATCTGCAACTTCAGAAAATTTTTCTAATCCAATTAAATAGTCATTCAATCTATCATTAGAATTTTTGTTTGGACCTACATTTACACCTAGTACACCTAGTTTTTTATTAGATTTTATTCTGTTTAATATTGTATCTGATCCGTGGTTGTTAAAACCTAACCTATTAATTAATGCTTGATCTTCTACTAATCTAAATACTCTTGGTTTTTCATTTCCATATTGTTTTAATGGAGTAACTGTACCTACTTCAACAAATCCAAAACCCAGCTTAAATAAAGGGTTATATACCTCTGCATTCTTGTCAAAACCTGCAGCAATACCGATAGGATTATCAAGATCTTGATTAAATAATTTTGTTTTTAAAATTGGATCGTTTTTGTTTTCATCAAATATATTTGAAACTAAATTGAGTTTGAGTGATTGAATTGCTAAAAAATGTGCTCTTTCAGGATCTATTTTAAATATTAAAGATCTTAAATTTGAATACATTATTTCAATTTACTAATTATCAATTCTTTTGTTTCGTTAACACCGAAAAAACTTATAAAAAAACCCATTCTAGGTCCATTTTCATCTCCAAACACCACTTCATAAATTAACTTAAACCAATCTCTTAAGTTTTCTGCATACCCATTTTCTTTGCCTGTTGAATAAATTAATGTTTGTATATCCTCCGGAGACATTTGGTCATTACATTGTTCTAAAGTTTTAACTAAGGCTTGTAGAGCTAATTTTTCATTTTCAGATGGATTTTTATATTTTTTTTGAGCCTTAATAACATCATTAAAATACTTGATTGCATAACCTACTAGCGCATCAAAAATTGGAAAATTTTTTTCATGAATATTAGATTTGTATTTTTTAACAAACTTCCATAATAAATCTTTATTATCAGCATTACTTGTTTCAACTAAATTCAACAACATAGAAAAAGTCATAATCATCTCTTCTTTTGGAATTTTTCCATTATGAACATGCCAAACAGGATTCATTACTAATTGTTGTTCTGTTTGTTTTTTTGATTTTTCAATATTATCAAGGTACTCATCTACAGCTTTAGGCACTATTTCTTTATAAAGTTTTTTTGCTCTTTTTGGATTTTGATACATGTATAAAGATAAGCTTTCGGGTGAAGCATATTTTAACCATTGGTCGATAGTAATACCATTTCCTTTTGATTTTGAAATTTTTTCACCCTTTTCATCAAGAAATAATTCATAAGCAAATCCAGATGGATGTTTTTTACCAATTAAATTTATTATTTTGGTCGATAAAATTGCACTCTCAATAAGGTCTTTTCCATACATTTCAAAATCTATATCTAGAGCATACCATCTCATTGCCCAATCAACTTTCCATTGTAATTTACAATTTCCATCCAAAATACTAGATTCTAATTTTTTACCTTTGTTATCAAAAATTATTTTAGAATTTTTTTTATCAATTTCTATAACTGGAATTTCGAGAACATGACCTGTATCTGGACAAATAGGTAAAAAAGGACAGTAAGTTTGTTGACGTTCTTTGCCTAAAGTTGGAAGTATAATATTCATTATACCATCATAATTTTCTAAAATAATTTTTAAAGTTGGGTTAAAAAAACCGCCTTTGTATAAAGATGTCGAACTTTTAAAACTGTATTTAAAATTAAAACTATTTAAAAAATCTTTTAACATTTCATTATTATGCTCTCCAAAACTTGCAAATTTTTCAAATGGATCAGGAACTTGTGTTAATGGTTTATGTAAGTTTTTGTTTAGTAATTCCTGATTAGGAACATTGTCAGGAACTTTTCTTAGACCATCCATATCATCAGAAAAAGTAATTATCTCAGTTGGTAAATCTGTAAGTTGCTTTAAGGCATTCACCATCATTGAAGTCCTTGCAACTTCGCCAAATGTTCCGATATGAGGAAGACCACTTGGACCATATCCTGTTTGAAGGGTAATTTTCCCTTTTTTATCAATGAATGATTTTCTCTCACGAAGCATTTTTTTTGCTTCAACGAAAGGCCAAGCACTTGTTTTGTCTAAAATTTCTTTTTTAATCACGAGTATATCTTTTATAAAAATCTTAAATTGGCGATTTTATTAATTCTTATAGAGTTGAAATTTATTTACCATAAAATAATGTTCTTTCAAAATGTCTAATTATAAAACTGTTTTTTTTACACTTGGAATTTTGCAAATAATTTTAGGGGTCTCAATGTTCATCCCTATAATAGCTCAATTTATTTATTCAGAAATAGATTCATCATTTTTTGGTGCATCAATTGTTACTATAATTTTTGGAGCATTATTTTTTCTTTCAAATCTAGACCACGACAAAAAGTTAAATTTACAACAAGCATTTTTGTTAACTGCTTTGTCCTGGTTAAGTATTGCTATTTTTGGATCTTTACCATTTATATTTTCGACTATGGAGCTTTCAATTACCGATGCTTTTTTTGAGAGTATGTCTGGTATTACAACAACTGGATCTACAATTATTTCCAACTTAGAGAGTACTCCAAAAGGCATTCTATTATGGAGAGCAATACTTCAATGGTTGGGGGGTATTGGTATTATTGTAATGGCAATTACACTAATGCCTATAATGAATGTTGGCGGTATGCAATTATTTAAAATTTCTAGCAACGACTCTTCTGAAAAAATTCTTCCTAAATCAAAAGAAATAGCTTTGAGACTTATTTATATTTATTCAGGTTTAACCGCTCTTTGTGCATTATCATATTGGATATTTGGAATGGGAAAATTTGATAGTTTAACTCATTCTATGACTACCATAGCTACTGGTGGATTTTCTAATTATAATCAATCTATCGGATATTTTGACAGTGTTCCTATAGAAATATCATCAATGATTTTTATAATTTTAGGAAGTATTCCATTTATTGCATATATTAAATTTATTAGTGGCAATAAAAAAATATTTTTAAACGATATTCAAATCAGAACATTTGTTAAAATAATAATTATAAGCATTATTATATTATCAATTTATTTATTATTTAATAATAATGGAAACTTTAGTTTAAGATCTATTTTTTTTAATACAATTTCAATATTGACTGGAACAGGTTATGTAAATGCTGAATTCGACGGTTGGGGAAGTTTTCCTATAACAATATTTCTTGCATTAATGTTTATTGGGGGCTGTGCTGGATCAACTACTTGTGGAGTCAAAATTTTTAGAATTCAAATTCTATATTTATTTATATTAAATCAATTAAAAAAAATTATATATCCCAAGGGAATATTTGTAATTAAATACGATCAAGGATCTGTTGATGATAAATTTATTGCATCAATAATTTCATTTATTTATTTTTACTTTGTTATTTTTTTTATTTTAGCTGCATTATTATCATTAACAGGTCTAGATTTTATAACTGCCATTTCTGGAGCAGCAACATCAATATCAAATGTTGGTCCTGGTTTAGGTCCTATAATAGGACCTAATGGAGATTTTTCATCTTTGCCCGATATTTCTAAATGGATCTTAACTGTAGGTATGATTTTAGGTAGACTTGAGTTGTTTGCAATATTAGTATTGTTCTTACCATCTTTTTGGAGAAATTAATTATGTCTGAAACAAAGAAACAAACATGGCTTGATTCTCTTGCAGTTTATAAAGATATTCGAATGGTAAGAATTCTTTTATTAGGTGCAATAAGTGGATTTCCATGGGTATTAATTGCAAGCAGCTTAAGTCTTTGGCTTAAAGAAGAAGGTCTTAGTAGATCAACAATTGGATGGGCAGGTTTAATTTTTGGAGTATATGCTTTCAATTATTTGTGGGCTCCCATTATAGATAGAATTCAAATTCCAATACTAACAAAAAAATTAGGTCATAGAAGAGGATGGATAGTTTTGATGCAATTAATTATTTTGTTAAGTCTTGTTGTTTGGAGTGTGATTAATCCAACTGAAAATTTGGCTTTATTAATTACTGTAGGTTTAATTATTGCTATTGCGTCAGCAACCCAAGATATAACTGTAGATGCATTAAGAATTGAACAGATAAACGAAAATGAGGGAAAATCAATGGCTGCTGGTGCAGCTATGGCTGTTGTTGGTTGGTGGACAGGTTATAAATTAGGTGGAGTTGTTGCTTTATTCACAGCAGAATTTTTTGAAAACCTAGGGGTGGCTGACTACTGGCAAGCTACTTTTTTAATTTTAGGTATTTTAATAATTTTAATGAATATTGGATTAATGTTTGTTCATGAACCTATAGAAACAAACAGACAAGCAAAACAGAGAGAAACAGACAAATTAATTGAAGGAAAACTTGGATCTAGCAATATTATTACAAACTTTATCGCATATATTACAGGAACTATAGGCGGACCTATTATTAGTTTTTTTAGAAAAAATGGTTTTGCCATTGCTACTGGAATTTTAGGATTTGTTTTCTTGTTTAAGATAGGTGAGGCATTTATGGGAAGAATGTCTATTGTTTTTTATAAAGAAATTGGTTTCTCCAAAGGTCAAATTGCAATTTATTCAAAAGGACTTGGTTGGATAACAACAGTTGTATTTACTTTGTTGGGTGGAGTAATGGCCATGAGAGCTGGAACAATTAAAACTATGTTCTTTGCTGGTGGGTTAATGGCTATAACCAATCTTTTATTTGCAGTTTTAGCATGGACCGGAAAATCAGAAATTTTATTTGCAATTGCGGTTATAGCTGATGATATCACAGCAGCTTTTGCAACTGTAGCATTTGTTGCATTTATATCATTACTAGTTGATAGAACTTATACAGCCACACAATATGCATTGCTTGCTTCAATTGGTACTGCTGGTCGTACTACTTTAGCTTCATCCTCTGGAGCTCTAGTTGACTGGTTAAACGGAGATTGGGGAACATTTTTTGTTTTAACGACTATAATGGTGATACCATCATTAATTTGTTTGTGGTTAATTAAAAACAAAATTAAAATTGGTGCAAAATAATTTTTATTTCATAGGTAATTTTTCGAATATTTACAAAAATCCTTCGAAAAGATCTGAGGTAACTTCACAAATTATACATGGTGAAAAATTCAAAATATTAGCAAAAAATAAAAATTGGATAAAAATTAAAACTTTATTTGATAATTATAAGGGGTTTATAAAAAATTCAAAATATATAGAAAAATTTAACCCCAATTATAAAGTCAGTTCACTAAAAGCAAAGATTTATAAAAAACCTGGAATTGGAACTAGCAGTTGGCTTCCATTTGCATCCAAATTATCTGTGTTTGAGCAAAATAAGAATTACGTAAAAATTGAAAAAAATAAATGGATTAAAAAAGCTGATATTAAAAAAATAAACCATAAAGAAAATAATTTTACAAAAATATTTAAAAAATTTCTCAAAGTAAAATATGTTTGGGGTGGAAAAACATTTAAAGGTGTTGATTGTTCAGCTTTATTGCAAATTTTTTATTTTTATAATAATTTGTTTTATCCAAGAGATACAAAAGATCAGATCAAATATACAAAAAAGAATTCAAAGAAAAGACTATTTAAAAAAGGAGATATTATTTTTTGGAAAGGTCATGTTGCTATGTGCTTAAATTCTAAACAACTAATTCATGCTTATGGTCCAGAAAGAAAAGTAATTATTATGCCAATTATAGAAACAATTAATAGAATTGAAAAAACTGCCAATCTAAAGGTAAAAAAAGTATCTAGAATAAAATATTAATTTCTTCCAAAGTCAGGTTTATCAATATCTTGTTTCAATTTGATGATTTTTGACCTTACTTTTTTAGTTTGAATCAGTTTCTTTACGATAGACTTATTATTTTTTGAATTAATATCTTTTTTAAATTGATTTAAATTTTTAATAAATAAATCAATCGCTTTTGAAATATTATTTTTATTGTTAAAAAAAATATCTCTCCACATGATTTCATTTGATGCTGCAATCCTAGAAAAATCTCGTAATCCACCAGCACTATATTTGATTAGCTCATAATTTTGTTTTTTCTCAAAATCTTGTGCAGATTTCACCAGATTATATGCAATTAAGTGTGGTAAATGACTAGTAATGGAAAAAATTTTGTCATGTTTTTCAGCACTCATAACAACTACTTTTGCTCCAATTTTTTTCCAAAACTTAGTTAGAATCTTTATATTATTTTTTTTAATATTTTTTTCTTTAATTATTATGCACCATCTATCAGTAAACATATTTTCTTTACCATGCTCTGGTCCACTGACCTCTGATCCAGCTATTGGGTGACTTTGAATCCAATGAATACCTTTCTTTAAAAATTTATTTATAATTTTAGAAGTTTCAATTTTTGAAGAGCCAATATCAGTAATCAATGTTTTCGATGGTATAAATTTATTAATTTTTAAAATAATATTTTTGTATTCACTCATTGGTGTACAAAAGATGATTAAATCGGAATTACTTACACCTTCTTTTAATGATTTAACAATTGTTCCAGGTAATTTTAATCTTTTTATCTTAGCAATATTAGATTTTGATTTTTCATAAATAAATATTTTTTTTGCTATTTTTTTTTTGCTAATACGCCTTAATAAAGATGAACCTAATAATCCACAGCCAATAATTAAAATATTTTTCATTTTTTCAATACTTGCTTAATAACACTCATAAATTTTAAGTTTTCTTTTTTAGATCCAATAGTTAACCTTAATTTATTCTTTATATGATAACCATCTTCTGTTGATCTTAAAATAATTCCCTTATTTTTAAGTTTTTCATACAGAAATTTTGCTGAATATCTGCATTTTTCAAAATTAAGTAACAAAAAATTTGCTGAAACTGAATTTGAAAAAATATTATATGTCTCAAGAAATTTCTTAATTTTTTCAGAATATAATAAATTATGTCTAATCGATTTATTTATGAAAGCTTTATCCTTCAGTGACTCGGTGGCAGCTAATTGAGCAATACCATTTACATTAAATGGTGGTTTTATAACATTTAGTGCATCAACTATTTTTTTTGATCCATATCCCCAACCTACTCTAAGAGAAGCCAATCCAAACATTTTTGAAAAAGTTCTAAGGATGAAAACATTGTCTTTATTTTTAAACAAATCTAACCCAGATGAATAATCTTTGTTTTTCATATATTCTGCATAGGCATCATCTATAACTAGTAAAATTTTTTGATTTAATCTTTTTCTTAATTCTAAAACTTCTTTTTTCGTTAAGTAAGTTCCTGTAGGATTGTTTGGGTTAGCTATAAACACAATTTTAGTTTTTTTTGTTATTTTTTTTAAAATTTCATTGACTGAAACTTTAAAATTAATTTCTTTTGCAAATACAACTTTTGCACCTACAATTTTTGAGTAAATTCTGTACATTAAAAAACTGTACTCTGGTACTACAACCTCATCTTTTGGGTTTAAAAACAACTGACAGAGCATTTGAATAACTTCATCTGAACCAGCTCCACAAATAATTTTCTCAGAATTACATTTATAGGCTTTGGATATTGCTTTTCTTAAATTTTGAGATTTTCCATCTGGATATTTATCTAAATTCAGATTTTTGTTTGATATTATTTTCTTTGCTTTAGGGCTCATACCTAAAGCAGACTCATTTGCAGAAAGCTTAATTACGTTCTTAAGTTTCTTAACTTTTGATTTGCCAGGCTTATAAGCCTCAATTTTAAAATTTTTGAAATTTGGAGTTATCATTTTTTTTAATTTATGTGCTCTTTATAGATAAAATTACAAAATTTTATAGAGAATAAGAGGATTTTTTAAAAAATTGACATAATAAATAAGTTCTAGTAAAAAAATTGTGCGCTGATTTAACTGAATTGCGAGCGCTTAAAAAAAACCGCTAAAATAGTTTTTTTTCTCACAATTCGAAACAGTCAAAAACTATGAATACTGAGAAAAACATAAAAACTTTAATTGTAAAGAAACCACTAAAATTAGACTGTGGAAAGACCATAAAAGATTTTCCAATAGCCTATGAAACTTACGGTTCACTTAATTCAAAAAAAGATAATGCAATATTAGTTTTTCATGCTCTAACAGGAGATCAATTTGTAACCGGAATAAACCCTGTAACTAACAAAGAGGGTTGGTGGAGTTATGCAGTAGGTCCTGATAAAGCTATCGATACGAATAAATATTTTGTTATTTGCTCTAACGTAATTGGTGGATGCATGGGGTCGTACGGACCAAGTCATAAAGATCCTGATCAAAAAATTTTTGGAACAAATTTTCCCGTTATTACAATTAATGATATGGTGAATGCTCAATATAATTTACTTGATCATTTTGGTATTGATAAACTGTTTTCTATAACTGGTGGTTCAATGGGAGGTATGCAAGTCCTTCAGTTTATTAGCAACTTTCCTGATAAATCCAAAACAGTGATACCGATAGCAACCACATCTAGTCATTCAGCTCAAAATATTGCTTTTAACGAGCTAGGTAGACAAGCTATTACAGCTGATAGTAACTGGAAAGAGGGAAACTATACATCAAACGATACTAATCCTGGAAAGGGATTGGCGGTAGCTAGAATGGCAGCTCACATAACTTATTTATCTAAAAAAGGTTTGCAGGAAAAATTTGGAAGAAAGTTGCAAGAAAGAGAAGATCTTAAATTTGGATTTGACGCTGACTTTCAAATAGAAAGTTATTTAAGATATCAGGGCTCAGTTTTTGTAGATAGATTTGATGCAAATAGTTATCTTTATATTACTAGAGCTATGGATTATTTTGATTTAGCTAAGCAATTCGAAGGTAATCTTTCAGAAGCATTTATAAATACAAAAGCGAAATTTTTTATAATTTCATTTACCTCAGACTGGCTTTATCCAACCCAAGAAAACAAAGATATTGTGATTGCTTTAAACTCAATAGGAGCTGATGTTGGATTTGTAGAAATTGAGTCAGATAAAGGTCACGACTCCTTTTTACTAGATGTTCCTGATTTCTTAAGTGCACTTAAAAACTTTTTAGATAAATCTTACGAAGAAAATTAATTATGAAAAATGAATTTCAAGTAATAGCAGATTTAATTGAAAAAGATAGGAAAGTCTTAGATGTAGGTTGTGCCGATGGAACTTTAATGAAATTTTTAAAGGATAATAAAAATATAAATATAAGAGGATTAGAGATTTCAAAAGAAAAAGTACAAGAATGTATTGCAAAAGGTTTAACTGTAATTGAAGGAAATGCCGAAAAAGATTTAAAGCAATTTCCAGACAAATCATTTGATTATGTTGTTTTAAGTCAAACCCTTCAAGCTTTTCTTAATCCTGAATTAGTTTTAGATGAACTTTTAAGAGTTGGAAAAAAAGCAATAGTAACGATTCCTAATTTTGGATACTGGAAAGTAAGATTTCATTTATTATTTAAAGGTACAATGCCAATAACAAAAACATTACCAGATGAATGGTATAACACACCAAATTTACATATGTGTACAATCAAGGATTTTTTTCACTTTGTAAAATCAAAAGATATTAAAATTTTTAAATCACTCGCTTTAAATAATCTTAATTCATCAATAATAAATGAGAGTAATTTAGGAGTTAAAAATTTGTTTGCAGATCTAGGTATATTTTTGATAGAAAAATAAAATGCGTATTGAAATTATACCCTGTCTTCAAGACAACTATAGCTATTTAATAATAGATGAAAGTAACAAATCTGCGTGTGTTGTAGATCCCAGTGAGTCTGAACCAATAGTAAATTTCCTAAATAATAAAAATATAAAATTAAAATACATTCTTAATACTCATCATCACTATGATCATATTGGAGGAAATCAAGAATTAAAAAAAAAATATGGATCAGTTGTTGTGGGTTTTAAAGGAGACTCGAAACGAATACCGGAGATAGACATATTGTTAGAAGATAATCAAATATGGAAAGCTGAAAACTTTGAAGCTAAAATTATGCATATACCTGGACATACTTCAGGCCATATTTGTTTTAATTTTTTTAAAGAAAAAATAGTTTTTACCGGAGATACACTTTTCTCACTTGGTTGTGGAAGAATATTTGAAGGTTCTTATGAAGAAATGTTTGAGTCTTTGAACAAAATTAAATTATTACCGAAAGATACAAAAATTTATTGTGGTCATGAATACACTCTTAACAATGCAAAATTTTGCAAAAAATATGATTCCAAAAACAAAGATTTACAAAAAAAAATAGAAAAAATAGAAAAATTAAGAGAAAATGGAATTCCAACGGTACCCTCAACTTTAAAAGAGGAATTGGAGTGTAATATATTTTTAAGAGCAAAAGATGTTAAAACCTTTTCAAAATTAAGAGATTTTAAGGATAATTTCTAATTAATTCGGCTTGACTAAAGGCTGACTACAACTATATTGCGATAACTTTAAATTAAATCATACTATGTCATACGCAGTAATAAAAACAGGTGGAAAACAGTATAAAGTAAAATCTGGAGAAATTCTAAAGATTGAAAAATTACCAGACTCTAAACCTGAGACTAAAATAGAGTTTAATGAAATCTTGGCATACGGTGATGATAAATCAATTGAAATTGGAACTCCAAATGTTGAGGGTGCAAAAGTAGAAGCTGATTTAATTAAAAATAGCAAAAATAGAACTATTTTAATTTTTAAAAAAAGAAGAAGACAAAATTCAAGAAGAAAAAATGGGCATAGACAAGAGTATTCTATGATAAGAATTAACAAAATTTTTTCAAAAGATGGTAAAGTGTTATCAGAAGCTGAAAAAATTTCTAAAACTTCAAAAAAAGAAGAAGTTAAGGAAGCAGTAAGCAAATAGTTATTAGGTAAATTATGGCAACAAAAAAAGCAGGTGGATCATCACGAAACGGACGAGATAGTGCCGGTAGAAGACTTGGTGTAAAAAAGTATGGTGGTGAAACAGTAATTCCTGGAAACATAATTGTTAGACAAAGAGGAACTAAGATTTTTCCAGGTGAAAATGTTGGTATGGGTAAAGATCATTCAATATTTTCAGTTGTTAAAGGAAAAGTTGTCTTCAAAAAATCTAAATCAGATAGAACTTTCGTTTCTGTAAAGCCCAATTAATAGTACAACCAATTAAAATAAATGTTGTATTATGAAATTTCTCGATCAAGTTAAAATTTATATTAAAGCTGGAAACGGCGGAGATGGATCTCCTAGTTTTAGAAGAGAGAAATATGTTGAGTTTGGTGGACCAGATGGTGGGGATGGTGGAAAAGGTGGATCAATTATTTTAAAGTCAGAGGAAAATTTAAATACCCTTATTGATTATCGATATCAACAACACCACAAAGCCGAACGTGGGGAAAACGGTTCCGGTCAAAATCGAACAGGAAAAGGTGGTGAAGATTTAATTTTAAAAGTTCCTCTAGGCACACAGGTATTTGAAGAGGATAACAAAACTCTTCTTTTCGATTTTAATAAAAAAGGTGAAGAATATGTTGCAGCTGCTGGTGGAAAAGGAGGTTTAGGAAACACAAGATTTAAAAGTTCTACAAATAGAGCTCCAAGAAAATTTACTAAAGGCACTATCGGAGAAGAATTTACAATATGGCTTCAATTAAAAACAATTGCTGATATCGGTATTATTGGATTACCAAATGCAGGAAAATCAAGTTTGTTAGCAGCATTAACAAATGCAAATCCAAAAATTGCAAATTACAAATTCACAACTATTAATCCAAATCTTGGTGTTGCTTCTTACGATGATAAAGAAATTACCATTGCAGATATTCCAGGATTAGTTGAAGGAGCTCATGAAGGTATAGGCTTAGGAATACAGTTTTTAAAACATATAGAGAGATGTAAGTCTTTACTGCACTTAATTGATGTCACCAACTTAGATCTGAATGAGTCTTATAATCAGGTGAAAAATGAATTAAAAAGCTACAGTGCAAAGTTATTAGAAAAAAAAGAACTAATTGTACTTAATAAAATTGATTTGATTGATGAAGAAACAGCAAATGAAGTTATAGATCATTTTTCAAAAGGTAAAAATTGTGAGATTATGACAATGACAACTCTGGAAAAAGAATCTGTATCAAAAATTAAAGCAAAACTTTTGTCTTATGTATCTTAAAAACTCCAAAATAATTGTTGTCAAAATTGGATCATCTCTTCTAGTTGATCAAAATAAAAAAATTAGGAGACAATGGTTATCTAGTTTTGCAAAAGATATTAAAAAATTAAGAGATACAAATCAAAAAGTAGTTGTTGTTAGTTCTGGTGCTATAGCCTTAGGTTGTAAGAAAATGAATTATAACAAAAAAAATATTAAATTAGACAAAAGTCAAGCTATTGCTTCTATTGGTCAAATAGAGCTGATGAATTTATTTTCACAAACTTTTGCAAAATATAAATTAAATATTTCTCAGATTTTGCTTACATTAGAAGATACTGAGGAAAGAAGAAGATCTCTCAATGCAAAACGAACTTTTGATAATCTTTTTGAACTTGGTTTTATTCCTGTGGTCAATGAAAATGACACAATTGCAACGAGTGAAATAAAATATGGAGATAATGATAGATTGGCATCTAGGGTTGCACAAATTACAAACGCAGATACCTTAATTTTATTATCTGATGTTGATGGTTTATACACAAAAAATCCTAAAATTTTTAAGGATGCTAAACTAATAAAGAAAATTGATGATCTAAAAAAAGATCTAAAAAAAATTTATATTAAAGGTGTAAATGAATATGGAAGTGGTGGTATGCATACAAAAATTGAAGCAGCAAAAATATGTCAGCTTGCTGGTACTAGTATGGTTATTGCAAATGGACTATATTCAAATCCTATTTCAAAAATAATTGAAAAAAATAAATGTACCTGGTTTAGTCCAAAAATTTCAAAGCTAGATGCTAGAAAAAAATGGATAATAAGTTCTGTAGCACCTAAAGGAGCTTTAATAATTGATGATGGTGCAAAAAAAGCATTAAAATCTGGAAAAAGTTTGTTAGCAGCAGGAATTAAAAAAGTTTCAGGAAGATTTAACAAAGGTGATCATATTAAAGTATTAGATAAAAAAAATAATGAATGTGCTAGAGGGTTAAGTTCCTTTACTTCTGATGAGGTGACTAAAATTATGGGTCATCACTCTAATGAAATTGAAAAATTATTAGGCTATGTTGCAAAATCAGAAGTTATTCATAAAGATGATATGGTGGAAATTTAAATGATTAAATATATGAATTTAATTGGAATAAAAGCTCGAAAAGCTAGTGAGTATAAAGTTACAACTGAAGTAAAAAATAAAGTCTTAAATGATTACGCGAAATTAATTAAGATTGAAAAAAAATTTATTATTAATCAAAATTCAAAAGATATTAATTACGCAAGAAAAAAAGGTTTAAAAGAGAACTTAATCAAAAGACTTCATTTAAATGAAAATAAATTAGATGGAATTATAAATTCTATTTTAAAAATAGCTAAATTAAGAGACCCTATAAACAACACTTTAGACAAATGGAAAAGACCAAATGGTTTGAATATAAAAAGAGTATCAATACCAATTGGAGTTATTGGTGTTATTTATGAAAGTAGACCAAATGTAACTTCAGATGTTGCTAGTCTTTGTTTTAAATCTGGAAATGTAGTGATTTTGAAAGGAGGCTCTGAGGCCATAAATTCAAATAAAGCTTTGGCTAAGTTGTTTAGAAAAGCACTGAAAAAAAATAAAGTTAATGAAAACTTTATTCAATTTATCGACTCAAAACAAAGAAAACTCGTAGATATTATGCTTTCTAAGATGAAAAAATATATCGATGTAATCATACCTCGTGGTGGAAAAAATCTAGTTAAAAAAGTTTTAGAATTATCCAAAGTACCTATAATTGGGCACTTAGAGGGTCTTTGTCATACTTATATAGATAAAGATGCAGAATTAAAAATGGCTAAAGAAGTTGTCTATAACGCTAAATTAAGAAATACAAGTATTTGTGGTGCGACTGAAACTATTCTTATTCATAAAAATATAGTGAAAAAATTTAGCAACCCTATTTTGCAGCCACTTGAGAATAGTGGTTGTAAAATAATTGGTGATAAGATTTTGAAGAGTTATTACAAAGGTCAAATATATCCTGCAAAAGAAAAGGATTGGTCAACTGAATATTTAGCATCAATTGTATCTGTTAAAGTTGTAAAAAATTCTGAAGAGGCAATTAAACATATTAACAAATATGGAACTATGCACACTGACTCCATCATTACAAAAAATAAAAAAACAGCAAAATATTTCTTAAAAAATGTTAAAAGCTCAATTGCAATGCACAATACCTCAACTCAATTTGCTGATGGCGGTGAATTTGGATTTGGTGGAGAAGTTGGAATTTCTACTAACACACTACCACCAAGAGGTCCTGTAGGTTTAAATCAATTGATTTCATATAAATATGAAATCACTAGTAATGGTAAAATAAGAAATTAAATTGAATAACACAAAAATAAAAATTGGTGTATTGGGTGGATCGTTTGATCCTGCTCACAAAGGACATTTGGCAATTTCTAAGGAAGCAAAAAAAAGATTTAAACTCAAAAAAGTTATTTGGGCAATTACAAAAAAAAATCCATTTAAAATAGAGAGTAAAACATCTGTTGCTGACAGAATTAAATTTTGTAAAAAAATTATTGGTACAAATTCGTTTATTAAGGTTAAATTTTATGAAAAAATTATTAAATCAAATAAAACTATAAATTTAATTAATCATTTAAAAAAAGATAAAAGCATCAAAATTTATTTTTTAATGGGTGCCGACAACCTTATTAATTTTCATAAATGGCATAAATCTAAATTAATTTCACAAAAATGTAATATTCTGGTTTTTGACCGTCATGGGTATAAAAAAAATTCTTTAAAATCAAAGACATTTAAGCAACTTAGTAAAGCCAATCTAGAGTTTATTGAGTTTAATAAAGTCAACATTTCATCTTCTCAATTAAGAAAAATTTGATAATCTAAAATCAATTAATGGACAAAATTTCAGACTTAAAAGAAATTGTAATTAACACACTAGATCTCAATAAAGCTCAAGACATTGTAACTATTGATCTTAAAGACAAAAGTTCTATGGCTGATTACATGATCATAGCAAGTGGAACCTCATCTAGACATATCCAATCTTTGTCAGAACAAGTTTTAGAAAAACTTAAAAATAATGGTGTAAAAGACCCTAAAATTGAAGGTAAAGAAAGTGGAGAATGGAAACTTGTTGATGGGATTGATTTGATTGTTCATATTTTTCATCCAGAAAAAAGAAAATTTTATGAATTAGAGAAAATTTGGTCAGAACTAATTCCAAAAGAAAAAGTGATGATATGAAAAAAATTAAATTTTTATTATTAATTTTTTTTTCCGTTTTTTATTTTAATAAAACAGTTATTTCAGCTGAAATTGACATTTATAAAAAAATTGATCTTTTCGGTGAAGTTCTAGAAAAAATTAATAAAGAATATGTTGATGAGATCGATCAATCTGAAAGCATGGATTCTGCGATTAATGGTCTTTTACAATCACTCGATCCATATTCAGCATACATGTCTCCTAAAATTTTTGAGGAAATGCAAACTGAGACTAGTGGTGAGTTTGGTGGATTAGGAATTGAGGTTAGCATGGAGGCTGGTGTGGTAAAAGTAATTTCACCAATAGATGATACACCTGCATCCAGAGCTGGATTAAAAGCAGGTGATTACATAGTCAAAATAAATGATGTTCAGGTTCAAGGAAAATCATTAAGTGAAGCTGTTGATTTAATGAGAGGACCTGTGGGTTCTGGAATAGAGTTAACAGTAAGACGAAGAGGTGAAAAAAAGGCTTTAACATTTAATATAATAAGAGAAGTTATTCAGGTTCAATCTGTTAAATCTGAAATTATAGATGAAAGTATAGGATACCTCAGACTTACTTCATTTAATGATAACAGTAGTGATCAAATAGAAAAACAAATTAAAAAACTTAAAAAAAATAAAAACTTAAATTCATTTATTTTAGATTTAAGAAATAATCCTGGGGGTCTTTTATCTCAAGCAATAAAAATCTCAGATTTTTTTCTAGAAAATGGGGAAATAGTTTCAACAAAAAGCAGAAAAAAATCTGAAAATAGAAAATGGTTTGCAAAAAAAGGAGATATTACTGACGGAAAAACTTTATTGGTTTTAATTAACTATGGTTCAGCATCTGCGTCTGAAATTGTTGCTGGAGCTTTAAAAGATCACAAAAGAGCAATTATTATTGGTGAAAATAGCTTTGGCAAAGGTTCGGTCCAATCAATTATTCCTTTAAAAAATCGTGGGGCTATCAGATTAACTGTTGCAAAATACTATCTTCCCTCTGGAAAATCTATTTCTGAAGTAGGTGTTAGACCAGATATAGAAGTAAATGAAGAAGGTGATGATTTTAGAATTAAAACTGATACTGATAATCAATTAAACTACGCTATAAAGTTACTTAACGGATAATATGAATAAAAATTTTAAAGATTTGCCACTGAGAAGTGGGGTCGGAATTGTGTTATTGAATAAACAAAATAAAGTATTCGTAGCAAAAAGAATAGATAATCCTAAAAATTTTTGGCAAATGCCTCAGGGTGGTGTTGATGAGGGAGAAGATAATTTAAAAGCTGCATTTAGAGAACTAGAGGAAGAAACAAGTATCAAAAGTGTAGAACTTATAAAAGAGTTAGATGGTACATTAACCTATGATTTACCTGATAGATTACTAGGTATCATTTGGAAAGGTAAGTACAAAGGTCAAAAGCAAAAATGGTTTTTAATGCGATTTATTGGAAATGATAATGAAATAAATATTAATACATCTAATCCAGAATTTTTAGATTGGAAGTGGATTGAGTTAGATTTAATTACTGATGTTGTGGTTGATTTTAAACATCATGTTTACAAAGAACTTAAAGAAAAAGTAAAAAAATTAATTTAAAGTTTTTAAAACCTCAACTTTTTGATCTGCTAAATATTTAGATTGATCATTAATATCAGTTTTATTAGCCTCTTCTTCTGCCTGTTTAAGTAAATCTTGTTGCTTTGATTTATCCATATCAGCAAGATTAAAAATTGTACTTGTTAAAATAGATAGATTGTTATTTTTAAACTCAACAATACCATCTTCAACATAGTAATTTTCATCACCTGATTTTGATAAAATCTTAATTATCCCAGGTTTCAAAAAGGAAATAATAGAAATATGATCCTTCAATATTCCCATCTCCCCTTCAAAAGCAGGGACCACAACTTCTGAAACATCATCTTTTACTAAAAAAGATTTTTCAGGATTTACTATTTCAACTTTAAACTCTTCGCTCATTAAGCAGCAGCTTCTTGTTCCATTTTCTTAGCTTTTTCTATAGCTTCTTCAATTGTTCCAACCATATAAAAAGCAGCTTCAGGTAAGTGATCATACTCACCTTTACAGATTGCATCAAAACCTTTGATAGTTGAGTCAAGATCAACAAGTTTTCCTGGAGAACCAGTGAATACTTCAGCAACAAAGAATGGTTGAGATAAAAATCTCTGGATTTTTCTTGCTCTTGCTACAACTAATTTATCTTCTTCAGATAACTCGTCCATACCAAGAATAGCTATAATATCTTGTAATGATTTATATGATTGTAATATTCTTTGAACATCTCTTGCTACTCTATAATGCTCATCTCCAACAATTCTTGGATCCAAAATTCTTGATGTAGAATCAAGCGGATCTACTGCAGGATAAATACCAATTTCTGCAATTTGTCTTGAAAGTACAGTCGTTGCATCCAAGTGAGCAAACGATGTTGCTGGAGCGGGGTCTGTTAGATCATCAGCAGGAACATAAATTGCTTGTACAGATGTAATTGACCCTTTGTTTGTAGTCGTAATTCTTTCTTGTAGGTTACCCATGTCAGTAGCTAATGTCGGTTGATATCCAACAGCAGATGGAATTCTTCCCAACAAAGCTGAAACCTCTGAGCCTGCCTGAGTAAATCTAAAAATGTTATCTACAAAGAAAAGTACGTCCTGACCTTCCTGATCTCTAAAGTATTCAGCTACAGTTAACCCTGTAAGTGCAACTCTTGCTCTTGCTCCAGGAGGTTCATTCATCTGTCCATAAACTAGAGCAGCTTTTGAACCAGCTCCTTCTTTTTTAATTACTCCAGATTCAATCATTTCATGATAAAGGTCATTTCCTTCTCTAGTTCTCTCTCCAACTCCTGCGAAAACTGAAAAACCACCATGAGCTTTTGCAACGTTATTAATTAATTCCATAATTAAAACTGTTTTTCCTACTCCTGCTCCACCAAATAATCCAATCTTTCCACCTTTTGCATAAGGTGCAAGCAAATCAATAACTTTAATACCTGTTACAAGTATTTCGGTTTCTGTTGATTGGTCATTAAATTCAGGTGCAGCTCTATGAATTGGCCAACTTTCTTTAGTCTTAACCTCACCTCTTTCATCTATTGGTTCGCCAATTACATTTATAATTCTTCCAAGTGTTTCAGGTCCAACTGGAACTTGAATAGGAGCATTTGTATTTATAACTTCATCACCTCTTTTAAGTCCTTCAGTAGCATCCATAGCAATTGTTCTAACAGTGGTTTCACCTAAGTGTTGTGCTACCTCTAAAACTAGTCTGTTATCACCATTTTTACATTCCAATGCTGTTAAAATTTCTGGTAGTTCACCATCAAATTTCACGTCTACTACCGCTCCAATAACTTGTGTGATTATTCCTTTGCTCATAATTATAAACTTTCTGCTCCTGATATGATTTCTATTAGTTCTTTTGTAATTGCTGCCTGACGACTTCTATTATATTCGATAGTAAGTTTGTCAACCATTTCACCTGCGTTTCGGGTTGCATTATCCATTGCACTCATTCTAGACCCTTGCTCGCTAGCTGAATTCTCTAACATTGCTTTAAATATTTGCGTAGAAATATTCTTTGGTAATAAATTGCTTAAAATTTCATCTTCATCTGGTTCAAATTCATAACTTTCTTCTGAACTATTTTCTTCTCCCTCATTATTTAAAGGGATAATTTGCTGTGCTTGAGGAATTTGAGTAATTACATTTTTAAATTGGTTATAAAAAATTGTACAAACATCAAATTCACCTGCTTCGAATTTTTCAATTACCATTTTCCCAACTTTGTCAGCATCAAAATAATTTGCATTTTTAGACTCTTTGAAAGAAATATTTTCAATTATTTTGTCACCATAAACTCTTTTTAGTTGATCATTTCCCTTTGAGCCTACTGTAATAATTTTAAGTTCTTTACCTTCATCTAAAATTTTTGCAAAATAACTTTTAGCTTTTTTAATAATATTAGAGTTAAATCCACCACATAAACCTCTATCAGAAGTCATAACCACACAAAGATGAGTTTTTTCTTGACCAGTACCTGACAATAACTTTGGTGCATTTTCTTTATCAGAAATACCATTTGATAAATTTAAAATAACATTATTCATTTTTTCAGAATAAGGCCTTCCCTTCTCAGCGCTTTCTTGAGCTCTTCTTAATTTAGCTGCTGCAACCATTTTCATAGCTTTAGTAATTTTCTGTGTAGACTTTACACTAGCTATTCTTTTTTTTAGGTCGTCTAAACTTGCCATAAATTATTAAGATTTAAAATTTCCTTTCAATTGAGTGATTACCTCAACAAGTAATTTTTCTTTATCTTCCTCAAGTTTTCCTGAACTTAAAATTGTCTCGATAATTTCAGGCTTATCTGATTTACATTTTTCAATAATCTTGCTCTCAAATTCAGCAACATCTTTTAGATCAATATCGTCCAGATAACCTTTCACTCCACAAAATACTGAAATAACTTGTTCTGCAACAGTCATAGGTGAATATTGTTTTTGTTTTAAAAGTTCAGTTAGTTTAGAGCCTCTATTCAAAAGTTGCTGAGTAGATGCATCTAAATCAGATCCAAATTGAGCAAAAGCTGCCATTTCTCTGTATTGTGCTAACTCTAATTTCATTGAACCAGAAACTTTTTTCATCGCTTTTGTTTGAGCTGATGAACCAACCCTAGATACTGATAAACCTACGTTAATTGCAGGTCTTATACCTTGGTTAAATAGTTCTGTTTCAAGGAAAATTTGTCCGTCTGTAATTGAAATAACGTTAGTTGGAATGAACGCAGATACGTCTCCACCTTGTGTTTCAATAATTGGCAGTGCAGTAAGTGATCCACCACCATGTTCATCACTTAATTTAGCTGCTCTTTCAAGCAATCTACTATGAAGATAAAATACATCTCCAGGATAAGCCTCACGTCCTGGGGGTCTTCTTAATAGCAATGACATTTGTCTATAAGCAACTGCTTGTTTAGACAAATCATCATAAATTATTAAGGCATGCATTCCATTATCTCTAAAATACTCACCCATAGCACAACCTGTGTATGGTGCTAAGAATTGTAAAGGAGCAGAGTCTGATGCAGTAGCAGCAACGATTGTTGTGTACTCCATAGCTCCAGCTTCTTCTAATGTTTTTTGAATTTGTCTTACTGTTGATCTTTTTTGTCCAACTGCAACGTATATGCAATACAGTTTTTGTTTTTCATCACCAGATTCATTGATTTTTTTTTGATTAATAATTGCATCTACTGCAACTGCTGTTTTACCAGTTTGTCTATCACCAATAATTAATTCCCTTTGCCCTCTTCCAATTGGAACCAGACTATCAATTGATTTAAGACCAGTTTGCATTGGTTCGCTTACTGATTGTCGTGGAATAATACCAGGAGCTTTTACTTCAACCCTGCTTTTTTTAATTCCTTTATCTAATGGTCCTTTTCCATCAATAGGATTTCCTAAACCATCCACTACTCTTCCTAATAATTCTTTCCCAACTGGAGTATCAACAATATTACCAGTTCTTTTTACTACATCTCCTTCTTTAACATTTCTGTCATCACCAAAAATTACGACACCAACGTTTTCACTTTCTAAGTTTAGAGCCATACCTTTTGAACCATCTGCAAACTCTACCATTTCACCAGCTTGAACATTATCCAAACCATAAATCCTAGCAATACCATCTCCAACTGATAAAACTTGTCCAACTTCTGTGACCTCTGCTTTATCACCAAAATTTTTAATCTGTTCTTTTAATATTTTCGTAACTTCTGAAGGATTTATTTCCATTTATGCCTCTATCATTCTATTTTCGATTTGTTGTAATTTATTTTTAATTGAGGTATCGACCATAGTACTTCCTACCTGTACTACCAAACCTCCTATTAAACTTTCGTCATGTTTGTAGTTTAATTTTATTTTTGAGCTAAAATTTTTTGTTAACTCCTCTGTAATTTTTGCAATTTCTTCATTAGATAATTGTTTTGCTGATTTTAATTCTGCCTTAAGTTCACCTCTTTTTCTTGAACAAATCTCAATAAAGCTTTTAAGGATACGCTCAATAAAAAAAAAACGTCTTTTTTGAATTAAGAAACTTAAAAAATTTTTAAATAAAGATTCAAATTTATTATTTTCAGAGATTGTATTGATTACTTTTAATAAATCTTCTTGGCTTGTAGTTGGATCTTTAATCAAATTAGAAAAATCTTCACTTTGCTCAATTAAATTAAGAATAGATGAAGACTGATCTTCGATCTGACTTAAAAGATTGTTTTCCTCTGAAAGTTCAAAAAGCGCAAGAGAATACCTTTCAGCTGAAGTTATTGAAAATCCGGTGTCTTTACTCAACTTGGTTCCTCTATAATGTTGAAGATTATTTAAAAATCACGCCCTAAATAGCATATGACCCTTATGTCTTCAAGTAGCGGATTCGTAAAAAAGGCCTTTTTTTTGAGGTTAATTGAAGTTAATTGGATCAACATCAACTGAAAGTTTTATTCCAGAAGAAAATTTATATTTTGGAATAATTTTTGCAAGAGAGCTTTGTAGTTTCATAGATTTTAAGCCTCTAATTAAAAATCTAATTCTAAATTTTCTCTTTAATCTAAATAATGGAGCATTCACTGGCCCTAATATTTTTCCTTCTATTTTATTTTCAATAAAATTTTTAAAATTAACAGCTTCTTTTTCTAATTTAATTTCATTATCTCCCGTTAAGATTAAAGAGATAAACCTTTGAAATGGAGGTAGTTTATTTTTTTTTCTTATCTCTAGTTCTCTTTCTAAAAAAATATCTGGATTTTTACTTGTAATTTCTGAAATCATCTTAGTATTATTTTCATAGGTTTGAAAATATACGGTTGCTGGCTTTCCTGTTCTTCCTGCACGTCCTGAAAGTTGATGATAAAGCTGCAAATTTTTTTCTGCACCTCTTAAATCATGTCCTTGAGATGAAAGATCAATATCAACAACTACAATACAATTTAAGCTTGGAAAATGAAAACCTTTTGAAATTAATTGGGTGCCAACTAAAATATGTGTTTCATTATTAATAATTTTATCTATTTTTTCTTTCGAATCTTTTTTATTCATTGTGTCACTTGAAAAAATCTCTATTTTTTTTCCAGGAAATTTTCTTTTTACCTCTTCTGAAATTCTCTCAACACCAGGACCACTAAAAATAAATTCACAATTACCTTCTTTTGTACAATTTCTTTTAAGATCAGATTTGTATCCACAATAATGGCATAATAAGTTATTTTTATTTTTATGATAAACCAAATTGATACTACAATTTGGACATGTAAAACTTGTAAAACACTTATTACATAAAGCATTTGGAGAGAAACCTCTTCGATTTAAAAAAAACAAAACTTGATCTTTTTTTTCCAAATGTAAATTAACTTTTTCAATAATTTTATTTGATAGCCATGATTGTTTTTCAAGTTTTGTATTATTTAAATTAATAATTTCATAATTAGGTAATGCTGCGTTTTGATATCTTTCATTTAATCTAGAAACCTCGTATTTACCTTTTTTAATATTTTCAAAAGTTTCTATAGAAGGAACAGCAGTAATCAAATTGATTGGAATGTTTTCAAAAGATGCTCTAGAAATTGCCATATCACGAGCATTATAAGTTATGCCTTCGTCTTGTTTAAATGACTGATCATGTTCCTCGTCAACAATTATCATACCTAATTTCTTAAATGGTAAAAATAATGAAGATCTTGCACCAATAATTATTTTTATTTGACCGTTAGAAACGCCACTCCAAATTAATTCTTTCTTTTTTTTTGAAATACCCGAATGCCAAACTGCAGGTTTAAAACCAAAATATTCTAAAAATTTTTGTTCAAACTGACTAGTTAGACCTATTTCTGGTAATAAAATTAATCCTTGAAAACCCTTCTTTATCAATGGTTTTAACGCTTCAAAATAAACTAAAGTTTTTCCTGATCCAGTTGTGCCTTGTAAAACATGAACTCTAAATTTTTTATTTGAAGCATTCATTTTTTTTAAAGATTTATTTTGATCACTAGATAGCTTGATTAAGGTTTGTTTAATTTTGCTATCAAATATTTGATAAAGTTGAGTTTCTTTGTTCTCTATCGCATTACTAGTTAAGAGTACTAGCTTTAATGCCATACCCTTTGGGATAAGATTATATTCTGCAAACCAATTTAAAAAATTTATTGTATTTTTTTTTAACGGAGTAACATCTAATTTCTTGATTATATTTTTAGTCTTAAAATTTTTATTATTATTTTTTTCAAATTCGTCCCAAACTACACCGGTAGTTTTTGATTTTCCAAAAGGTACCACTACATAATCACCAACTTTAAGTTTTAAACTACTTTCATAAGTGAATGGATGATTAAAAATATTTGGTACAAGAATCGGATATTTCATATTTTTATAATATGAAAAAAAATTAAGAGTGTATTGCTCTTTTATCTACTGATAAAGCAGCTTCTTTAACTGCTTCAGAAAAAGTTGGATGAGCATGACAAGTTCGGGCGATATCTTCTGCACTTGCACCAAATTCCATTGCAACACCGATCTCTGCAATTAATTCTCCTGCATGAGGACCAATTATATGTGCACCTAATACTTTATCTGTTTGCTCATCAGCTAAAATTTTAACAAAACCTTCTGCATCATCTATGGCCTTAGCTCTTGAATTAGCCATAAACGAAAATTTCCCTACTTTATATTTTTTATTTAATTCTTTTAATTGTTCCTCAGTTTTACCGATTGATGCTACTTCTGGTGTAGTATAAATTACTCCTGGGATTGTATCGTAATTTACATGTCCAGATTGACCAACTATGTTTTCTGCAACTGCTATACCTTCATCCTCTGCTTTATGTGCAAGCATTGGACCAACAATTACATCGCCTATTGCATAAATATTTTCAACGTTAGTCTTAAAAATTTTATCAGTTTTAATTCTATTTCTTTCATCAAGATCTACTCCTACTGACTCTAAATTTAAACCATCTGTATTGGGTTTTCTGCCAACAGAGATTAAAACAACATCACAATCAAAATTATTTTTATTTCCGTCTTTATCTACTGTTGAAACCACTGCACCTGCTGCATTTTTTTTAATTGTTTCAACTTTATTTTGCATATTAAATTTCATTCCCTGTTTTTTTAAAATTTTCATAAATTCTGAAGAGATTTCTTTATCCATTCCAGGTGTAATATGATCTAAAAATTCAACAACTTGTACCTCTGCTCCAAGTCTGGACCATACAGATCCCATCTCCAATCCTATATAGCCTCCTCCTACTACAACCATTTTCTTAGGTACCTTTTCTAACTTTAAAGCACCTGTTGATGAGACAATTGTTTTCTCATCTATTTCTATTCCTGGTAAAGAAACTGGAACTGATCCTGTTGCAATAACTGTTTTTTCTGTTTGGATGATAGTTTCTTTATTTTTATCGTCCTTTATTAAAATTTCATTTTTAGATTTAAAACTTCCGTGTCCTTTAAAGTAAGTAACTTTGTTTTTTTTCAAAAGAAATTCAACACCTTTTGTAAGAACTGTTACAGCTTTATCTTTGTTTTTCATCATTTTGTCTAAATTTAATTTTACTTCACCAACTTCAATACCTTTGTTTGCTAAACTTTTTACTTTATGAAATTCTTCAGACAGATTAAGTAAGCTTTTTGATGGGATGCAACCAACATTTAAACAAGTACCTCCCAAAGACCCTCTGGACTCTATACATGCAGTTTTTAATCCTAATTGAGCAAGTCTAATTGCACACACATAACCACCTGGTCCACCTCCAATAACCACAGCTTGAAATTTTTCTGACATTTAAATATCTAAAAACAACCTTCTAGGGTCTTCTAAGTTTTCTTTAATCATTTTAAGAAAAGATACAGATTCTTTTCCATCAATAATTCTGTGATCATATGATAATGCTAAATACATAATTGGTCTTATTTTAATTTCACCGTCTACAACAACAGGTCTTTCCACTATATTATGCATGCCCAACACTCCAGATTGAGGCAAATTTAGTATTGGGGTCGAAAGCATAGACCCATACACACCTCCATTACTTATTGTAAATGTTCCTCCCTGAAGATCTTCAATCGTTAGCTTTCCATCTCGCGCTTTTTCTGAAATTTCTTTAATATTTTTTTCAATATCAGCAAAGGATAATTCATCTGCATTTCTCAAAACTGGAACAACCAAACCCTTATCTGTTCCTACAGCGAAGCTAATATTGTAATAGTTTTTATAGATAATCTCATCTCCGTCTATTTCAGCATTCACCGCGGGGAAATTTTTTAAAGCAACTACACATGCTTTTACAAAGAAAGACATAAATCCTAATTTTATCCCATAACGAGATTGGAAATCCTCTTGATTTTCTTTCCTCATTTCCATCACACTGCTCATATCAACCTCGTTAAATGTTGTTAAAAGAGCGGCATTCTCTTGAGCTTGCTTCAATCTTTTTGCAATAGTTTGTCTCAACCTAGTCATCTTAATTCGTTCTTCTTCACCATATTGAATTTTTCTTTCAGATGGTTTTGGATTTGCACCCATCAAACTTATTAAATCTCCTTTTAAAACTCTCCCATCTTTTCCTGAACCTTGAATTGAATTAATATCAATATTATTTTCAGTTACTATTTTTCTCACTGCTGGAGACAAGGTTGGATTAACATTTCTTTTTGGAGCAACATTTGATTTAACTTCCTCAGTTAAAACCAATGGTTTCTCTTTAGGTTTTTCTATATCTCTTTCTTCAAATACTTTTGGTTCTTTTTTATTTGCATCTAATTTTATTACATTACTATCTGCAGGAACTATTTTCTCCTGTTTGATTTCTTTTTGGATTTTTGGCGCAGATTTAACCGCTCCACCTTCTGCTGATACAGAACCTAATAATGCTCCTACTTCAACAACTGATCCATCTTGTGAATTTATCTCTGTTAACACACCAGAGATTGGAGATGGCACTTCTAAGTTTACTTTGTCTGTCTCAAGTTCTACAATTGGCTCATCTGCTTCGACTGTATCACCTGCGTTTTTTAACCATTTTGCAACAGTCGCTTCTGTTATACTTTCACCAAGAACTGGGACTACTATTTTTTCACTCATTAAAATTAATCAAATACCTTGTTAATTATTTCTTGTTGTTGAGAATTATGCCTTTTGGCATATCCTGTTGCAGGAGTTGCGTCTGGGCTTCTTCCTATATAAGAAATTTTATTATTATTAGCCTTTAAAGTGTCTAATGTCCATTGGATATAATCTCTAACTGAAAACCAAGCACCCATATTTTTTGGTTCTTCTTGACACCAAAAGAATTCAGCATTTTTAGAGTATGGTTTTAACTCCTTAACCAAAGCTTTTGCTGGAAATGGATACAATTGTTCAATTCTATACATCACTACATCATCTCTTTTAAGCTTTTCTCTAGCGTCTAACAAATCAAAATATACTTTTCCAGAACAAAGAATTACTTTTCTTATTTTAGAACTTTCTTTTAGTTTAATAAATCCTTTAGACTTAGGATCTATAGCATGATCCCACAACACTCTATGGAAAGTATTTTTTTTGTTAAAATCTTCTAAATTTGAAACACAATACTTATTTCTTAATAATGATTTTGGTGTCATTATGATTAGTGGCTTTCTGAAACTCCTATGCATTTGTCTTCTTAAAGCATGAAAATAATTTGCTGGGGTTGTGCAGTTCATTACTTGCATATTATCGTTTGAGCATAGTTGTAAAAATCTTTCTAATCTTGCTGAAGAATGTTCTGGTCCTTGTCCTTCATATCCGTGAGGTAACAACATTACTATACCAGATGCTCTATTCCATTTTCTCTCACCAGATGCAATAAATTGATCAATTACTACTTGAGCTCCATTAGCAAAGTCACCGAATTGTGCTTCCCAAAGAGTAAGTGTGTTTGGCTCTACTAGACTATAACCATATTCAAAACCTAAAACCGCAAGTTCAGATAAAAAACTATCTACTATTTCAAATTGCTTTTGATTTTTAGAAATATTATTCAGTGGAATGTACCTAGAATTGTCTATTTGATTTCTTAAAACAGAATGTCGTTGACTGAATGTTCCTCTTCCAGAGTCTTGTCCTACAAGCCTAACTGGATATCCCTCTTCTAGCAAAGATCCAAAAGCTAAAGATTCGGCTGAAGACCAATCAATTCCAGTACCTTTTTCGATACTTTCTTTTCTGGCATTAAATATTTTAGAGATAGTCTTGTGAATATTTTTTTCCTCAGGAATAGCATTTATTTTACCTGAGATTATTTTTAATTTATTTTCATCGAAACCTGTTATACCCCTCTTATCTTTACCTCTTTCAGGTTTATATCTTGACCATGTTCCCTCAAACCATTCTATTTTAGGTTTATAATCTTTTGCACTTTTGTATTGTTCATCAAGTAAATCTTTAAATGATTTAACATTTTGATTTAATAATTCTTCAGTTATAGATTTTTCGTTTACTAGTTTATTTCCATAAATTTTGTAAACACTGGGATGAGATCTAATTTTTTTATACATTAAAGGTTGAGTAAATGAAGGCTCATCTCCCTCATTATGTCCAAATCTTCTATAACAAATTAAATCTACTACAACGTCTCTATTAAATTTTAATCGAAATTCTGTTGCTATTCTAGTTGCATAAACAACTGCTTCTGGATCATCACCATTAACATGTAGAATTGGAGCCTCTACCATTTTTGCAACATCAGATGGATAAGGTGAAGACCTAGCAAATCTTGGACTAGTAGTAAATCCTATCTGGTTATTAATAATAATATGAATTGTTCCTCCAGTGTTATGTCCTGGTAGTCCTGACATTGCAAAACATTCTGCAACAACTCCTTGACCAGCAAAGGCTGCATCCCCATGAATCAGAATAGGTATAACTTTATTTCTTTCACGGTCTTTATGAAAAAATTGTTTGGCTCTTGTTTGACCTAAAACAACTGGGTTAACAGCTTCTAAATGAGAAGGATTATCTGTTAAACTGACATGTACTGAATTTCCATCAAATTCTCTATCAGACGACGCTCCAAGATGATATTTTACATCTCCAGCACTATCTTCAGAATCAGTACTAAACTCACCAGCAAACTCATTAAAAATTTTTTTGTAAGATTTTTGTAAAACGTTTGCCAAAACGTTAAGCCTACCTCTATGAGACATACCTATTTTAACTTCTTTTATATTATTTTGACCACCAATTTTTATTATTTGTTCAAGAGCTGGTATTAAACTTTCACCACCATCTAAACCAAATCTTTTTGTTCCCACATACTTTGTAGCTAAAAATTTTTCAAATCCTTCTGCCTGTACCAATTTATTTAAAATTGCCTCTTTACCATTTTTTGTAAATTGAAGTGCATTTTTATCTTGCTCTATCCTATCCCTAAACCACTTTCTTTCATCTGGGTTTGAAATATGCATGAACTCATAACCTATTTTTCCACAATAGGTCTTCTTCATAAACTTAAGTATTTCTCTTATATTTGCATATTTACGATTAATTACTCCGTTTAGAAAAATTTTCTTATCGTAATTTTCTTTTTTAAAACCATAAAAATCTGGATGGAGCTCATCTAAATATTCTGACTCTCTCATTTCTAAAGGATCAAGATCTGCTAATAAATGTCCTCTTAATCTATATGCTCTAATTAATGCTACAGCGCTAATAGAATCTTTATTTGAGTCAGCAAGTAATTGAAAATTAAATTTTTCTGAAGTATCTAATTTGACATTATCAAAATCATTTTTATCTTGTTCCTCTATTTTTTTTTGTAATTCATCAATATTAATCTTTTTTTTTGTAGGTCCCCACGATGGACCATTAATTTCTTTTGCTATAATATTTAATTCTTCACCAATTCCCTCAAAATAGTTTGCCCAACTTTCTGGAAGATCAGCATCTTTATTCACAAACTTTAAATACATTTCTTCTATAAATGCACTATTAGATTTATTTAAAAATGAAGTTTTTTCGAAATCAAGATTTTTTGATGAAGACATCTTTGTTATTTAATATATCCCTCTAATATTTTTTTTCAATTAGACAGTTTATCAAATAAAGTTTTTCCAATAATTGATGGTGATTTGGCAACTGTAATACCACATTCTTCCATTTTTTTTATTTTATCTTCAGCTCCACCTTTGCCACCTGATATAATGGCACCAGCATGCCCCATTCTTCTTCCTGGAGGAGCGGTAATTCCAGCGATAAATCCAACAATTGGTTTTTTAATCTTATGATTTTTTACAAACTCAGCCGCTTCTTCCTCGGCTGTTCCTCCAATTTCACCTATCATTAAAATAGATTCCGTTTCATTATCATTTAAAAATAAATCTAAACAATCTATAAAATTTGTTCCATTAATAGGATCACCTCCAATACCAATACAAGTTGATTGACCAAGTCCATTTTCAGTTGTTTGGGCTACTGCTTCATATGTCAATGTACCTGACCTTGATACAATTCCAACACTTCCTCTTTTATGAATGCTTCCCGGCATAATCCCAATTTTACATTCATCTGGTGTAATTATTCCTGGACAATTAGGTCCGATTAATCTGCTACTGGATCCACTTAATTTTTGTCTGACCTTTAGCATATCCTGAATTGGAATTCCTTCAGTTATACAAACAATAAGTTCAACTGATGCTTCAATAGCTTCAATGATTGCTGCTGCTGCAAATTTAGCAGGCACATAAATCATAGTTGCATCTGCTCCTACTTCATTTTTTGCCTCTATAACGCTATTAAAAACTGGTCTGTCTAAATGTTTTTGTCCACCTTTCTTTGGCGTAACTCCCCCAACAAGATTAGTTCCATATTTTATAGCCTGCTCTGAATGAAATGTTCCGTGTGAGCCAGTAAATCCCTGACAAATTACTTTAGTATTTTTATTTACCAAAACCGACATTTTATTTTATCGCCTCAACAATTTTCTTAGCAGCATCATCTAAATTTTCTGCAGAAATTAATTTTAATCTAGAATTATCAAGAATTTCTTTTCCCTCTTTGAAATTTGTACCTGCTAATCTTACAACTAAAGGTACGCTAATATTAATTTCTTTAGCTGCATCAACTACTCCTTGAGCAAGGACATCACATCTCATTATTCCTCCAAAAATATTAATTAAAATACCTTTAACATTTTTATCTGAAAGAATTATCTTTAATGCGGCAGATACTTTTTCTTTGGATGCGCCACCGCCTACATCTAAAAAATTTGCTGGCTCTTTACCATACAATTTAATTATATCCATTGTTGCCATCGCTAATCCCGCTCCATTCACCATACAACCAATACTTCCATCTAGCTTTATATATGCAAGATCATGCTTGCTAGCTTCTATCTCTGTAGGATCTTCCTCATTTAAATCTCTTAATTCAATAATTTCTGGATGCCTGAATAAAGCGTTAGAGTCGAAATTAACTTTTGCATCTAAACAAACAATTTTTTCCTCTTTTGTTAAAATTAATGGATTTACTTCGACCATGTTTGCATCAGTACCCACAAACATTTTATATATTGATTTAATTAATGTTATTGCTTGTTTTTTTGCGTCTTCATTTAAATTAAAAATATTAATTATTTTTTCACAATCTGACTCAGAAATTTCATCTCCCATATCAACTTTTGTAGTTATAATTTTTTCAGGTGAACTGCTTGCAACTTCTTCAATGTCCATTCCTCCTTGGTCGCTTGATATAAATGCAATTTTAGAACTTGCCCTATCAACCAGGCACGATAAGTAAAATTCTTTATCTATATTTGATGATTCTTCCACGTATAATCTTTTTACCTCTCTACCTTCAGGGCCAGTTTGATGAGTAACTAATGTTTTTCCTAGTAATTCTTTAGCTGCTACCGTTAGTTCCTCAATAGAGTTTAAAATTTTTACACCACCAGCTTTTCCTCTACCTCCAGCATGGATTTGTGCTTTAAGCACATATTTCTCAGTTTTGAGTGCTTTTGCTTTTTGAATAAGTTCATCAACGTTAAACGCAAATACTCCTTCAGGAACTACAGCTCCATATTTTTTTAATATTTGTTTAGCTTGATGCTCGTGAATATTCATTATTATTTAGATAAATCAGGATCTATTTTAGATGCAGCTTCCCATAAAGCTTTTACAGCATCTATTGAATGCATAAATTCTTTTTTTTCTTTTTCATCTAAATCAATCTCTTCAATTTTTTCTACACCATCTTTTCCAATGACAACGGGAACACCTGCATAAACATTTTTCACACCATATTCTCCATTTAATTGAACAGCGCAGGGTAATAATTTTTTCTGATCATTTAAATATGCTTCTGCCATTTGAACACCTGAAGCTGCTGGTGCATAAAAAGCTGATCCTTTTTCTAAATATTTAACTATTTCCGCACCGCCATCTCGTGTTCTTTTATTAATTTCCTCAACTCTTTCTGAAGAAATCTTTCCATCATTTACAAGATCCAATAATGGTTTACCTGAAATTTTTGTAAATCTTGGCATAGGAACCATGGTATCACCATGACCACCCATAACCATTGCCTCAATTTCTCTTACTGGCACATTTAGTTCTAATGATAAAAATAATTTAAATCTAGAGCTATCTAAAATACCTGCCATACCAACAACTTTATTTGATGATAAACCTGAAAATTTTTGAAATGCCATAACCATAACATCTAAAGGATTGGTGATACAAATCACAAAAGCGTTAGGAGCATTTTTCTTAACGCCCTCAGCAACTTGTTTAATAATTTTTAAATTAATTCCAAGAAGATCATCTCGGCTCATTCCAGGTTTTCTTGGAACACCTGCTGTAATTATAATTACATCTGAATCCTTTATGTCTTCATAGTTATCAGTTCCTGAAAACCTAACATTAAATCCATCTACTGAAGAAGATTGAGCAATATCTAATGCCTTTCCTTTTGCAATACCACTAGCTACGTCAAATAAAACCACTTCATTAACTAGTTCTTTTGTTCCTATTAAATGTGCAAGAGTTCCACCTATTTGGCCTGCACCAATTAAAGATATTTTTGTCATTTATTTCCCTTATTTCATTGTTGGCATAACAAATTCCGCATTTGATCGGACACCTGAAGGCCATCTAGACGTTACTGTTTTAAGCTTAGTATAAAATTTTATTCCTTCCATACCATGCATTCCACTATCTCCAAATAATGATCTTTTCCAACCACCAAAACTATGAAATGCCATTGGAACTGGGATCGGCACGTTAATACCAACCATACCTACTTGAATTTTACTTGCAAAAGTTCTGCCTGCATCACCGTCTCTTGTATAAATACTAACTCCATTTCCGTACTCATGGTCGTTGATTAATTTTGCAGCTTCTTCAAAAGTTTTTACTCGAACAACTGATAATACTGGACCGAATATTTCTTCTTTATAAATTCTCATATCTTTATTTACATGATCAAATAAACATCCACCTATATAGAAACCATTTTCATAACCTTGAAGTTTTAAACCTCTTCCATCAACCACTAGCTTTGCGCCTTCCTTGACACCTAAATCAACGTAACTTGTAACTTTTTCTAAATGTTCTTTTGTAACTAAAGGTCCCATTTCTGATGCTTTATCCATTCCAGGACCAACTTTTAAAGCTTCAGCTTTTTTTGATAATCTTGATACAAGTTCATCACCGATATCGCCAACCGCAACCGCAACTGATTGAGCCATACATCTTTCTCCAGCTGAACCATAAGCAGCACCCATTAAACCATTTACTGCACCATCTAAATCACAATCTGGCATAACAACTAAATGATTTTTTGCTCCACCCAAAGCTTGAACTCTTTTTTCATTTTTAGCTGAATTTTCATAAATATATTTTGCAATAGGAGTAGAGCCTACGAAACTAACAGCTTTGATATCTTTGTTTTCTAAAATTGCATCAACAGCTTCTTTATCTCCATTTATTACGTTAAATACTCCTTCTGGAAGACCCGCATCAGAAAGTAGTTCTGCCAATCTTATTGCACAAGAAGGGTCTTTTTCTGATGGTTTAAGAATAAAAGTATTTCCACAAGCTATCGCTATTGGAAACATCCACATTGGTACCATAGCAGGAAAATTAAAAGGCGTGATACCTGCAACAACTCCTAATGGTTGTCTGATTGACCAACTATCAACATTGGTACCAACATTTTCTGAAAACTCACCTTTTAATAAATGTGGTATTCCGCAAGCAAATTCTACCACCTCAAGTCCTCTGGTTAAAGATCCTCTTGCATCTTCATAAACTTTTCCATGTTCTGAAACTATTAACTTTGTTAATTCATCAGAATTTTTTTCAATTAATTCTTTAAATTTAAATATTATTCTAGCTCTTTGAAGAGTAGGTTTTAAAGACCAAGTTTCAAATGCTTTTTTTGCTACCTCAACAGCACTATCTAAGTCAGATCTTGAGGCAAGTCTTACCTCTGACTCTTGCTCACCAGTTGCTGGATTAAAAACTTTTCCTTTTTTATCTGAAGATCCCGGAATTATTTTACCGTTTACGAAGTGTTCTATTAATTTCATGAATACGGTGTTTTAGATCAAAAAAATCGAATAGTCTATTTAAACATTAGCTGTTGCTAACATTTTTTTTATTTCAGCTATAGCTTTTGCTGGATTCAAGCCCTTTGGACATGCATTTGTACAATTTAATATTGTGTGGCATCTATATAATTTTAATTCATCAGAAACTTTTTTCAATCTAGCTTTTCTCTCTTCATCTCTACTATCAATAATCCATCTATAAGCCTGTAGCAGAACTGCTGGACCTAAATATTTATCTCCATTCCACCAATAACTTGGGCAAGATGTAGAACAGCAAGCACACATAATGCATTCGTAAGCACCATCAAGTTTTGCTCTATCTTCTTTAGACTGATAAATTTCTGTTGTCTGTTTTGTTGAGTTATTTTTTAACCAAGGTTCAATAGATTGATATTGTTTATATAAGCCATCTAAATCACCAATCAAATCTCTTTTAACTTTTAAATGAGGTAAAGGATAAATATCGATGTCACCGTCTATCTCTGCATGAGGAGTTGTGCAGGCTAGTCCGTTTTTTCCTCCCATATTCATAGCACAAGAACCACAAACACCATGAGCACAAGACCTTCTATAGGCCAATGTAGGATCAATTTCGTTTTTAATTTTATTTAAAATATCCAGCACCTTAGATGGACAATTATCCATATCAACTTCGTATGTATCAATCCTAGGATTTTCTTCTGTCGATGGATCCCATCTATAAATATTTACTTTTCTTAAATTTTTAGATCCAGTTTTGTCTTTAAAATATTTGCCTTTTTTAACCTCTGAATTTTTAGGTAAGCTTAGCTGAACCATTAATATACTCGCTCTTGTGGTGGAAAATATTGAACTTCATTTGTTAAAGTTGATTTGTGTACTGCTCTGTAACTAATTTTTGTATTTTTCCCATCACACCAAGCAAGAGTATGTTGCATAAACTTTTCGTCATCTCTTTTTGGATAGTCATCTCTCGCGTGAGCACCTCTGCTCTCTTTTCTATGATATGCAGATTCTACAGTAGTTACTGCTTGTCTTATTAAATTATCAAATTCTAATGTTTCAACTAAATCAGTATTAAATACTAAAGACCTATCTTTAACTGAAATTGAATCCATACTATCATAAGTTTTTTTAATCTCATCAACACCTTCTTTAAGATTTTTTTCTGTTCTAAAAACTGCACATTTCGATTGCATCGTTTTTTGCATTGTAAGTCTAAGTTCAGCAGTACTATTATTTCCTTGTGCATTTCTAAGTTTATCAAATCTATCTAAACATTTTTGTGTTTCTGACTCAGGAATTTCCTCATGAGGTCTTCCTGGCTTAACTAATTCAGCTGCTCTTTTTGCTGCTGCTCTTCCAAATACTACTAAATCAATTAAAGAATTAGAACCAAGTCTATTTGCTCCGTGAACAGACACACATGCCGCTTCTCCTATAGCCATTAAACCTGGAACAGTTTTTTCTGAGCCATTTACAGTTAATACTTCTGCTTTATAGTTTGTTGGGATACCACCCATATTATAATGAACTGTTGGTACAACAGGAATTGGTTCTTTAGTTACATCTACATTTGCAAATAATCTTGCTGCATCAGTAATTCCAGGAAGCCTGCTTTCAATAATATCTTTATCTAAGTGACTTAGGTTCAAATGAACATGATCTTGATCTTTTCCAACACCTCTTCCCTCATTAATCTCTATAGACATAGATCTGCTAACAACATCTCTTGATGCTAAATCTTTTGCATTTGGAGCATATCTTTCCATAAATCTCTCACCTTTAGAATTTGTAAGATAACCCCCTTCTCCTCGCGCACCTTCTGTTATTAATGTACCGTGGCCATAAATTCCTGTTGGGTGAAATTGAACAAACTCCATATCCTGAAGCGGCAGTCCAGCTCTTAAAACCATTGCATTACCATCACCAGTACAAGTATGTGCTGATGTTGCTGAATAATAAACTTTTCCATAACCACCTGTAGCAATAATTACTGTGTGCGCTCTAAATCTATGAATTGTGCCATCATTCAAATTCCAAGCAATTAGACCTTTGCATTCCCCATTCTTCATCAACAAATCTAATGCAAAATATTCTATAAAAAATTCTGTATTATGCTTTAACGCTTGTCCATATAATGTGTGTAAAATAGCATGTCCTGTTCTATCAGCTGCTGCACAAGTTCTTTGAACTATTCCATTTCCATAATTTTTTGTCATTCCACCAAATGGTCTTTGATAAATTTTTCCCTCTTCAGTTCTGCTAAATGGAACTCCATATTTCTCTAATTCTAAAACTGCTTTAGGTGCTTCTTTACAAAGATATTCAATACTATCTTGATCACCTAACCAATCTGCACCTTTGACAGTGTCATACATGTGCCATCTCCAATCATCTTCTCCCATATTTCCTAGTGCTGCTGATATTCCACCTTGTGCAGCTGATGTATGACTTCTGGTAGGAAATACTTTTGAGATACAAGCTGTTTTTAAGCCAGCTTCGCTAAGCCCTACTGCCGCTCTTAAACCTGAGCCACCTGCACCAAGTACAACAACATCGTACTCATGGTCTATAATGTTATATGCTTTCATGTATTTAAGTTAAAAATTACAATTATTGTAATTACTGGAATTGTTATAGCAAAAAAATTTAGGACTTTGTTTGCGGCATTTTTGGTTTTTTTATCTTTAATATAGTCTTCAAAAACCTCACTTATAGTCAAAGCTGAAAAAAAATAAGCAATAACTAAAAATAATCCAATTAAGAATTTAGATGGTTGTGTTGTTAAAAAATTCACTATTTCAAAATAACTTTTATCATAGATATTCACTAAATTTATAATAAACCAAAGCATTAAAGGTAGTAAGATTGTGGAACTAATTTTTAAGAATAGCCATTTTTTTGTTACTGGCAGCATTATATTAATCCTCTTCCAATAGAATAAATTAGGATAGTCAGAATAATCGAACCAAAAATAACTAACAAACCTGAAATTTTTGTTGTTTGTAATTCAAATCCATAACCCAAATCCATAATCAAGTGTCTTATTTCACTTAACATTTGAAAACTAAATGACCAAGTTATTCCAATTAAAATAAATTTACCTAAAAAAGTTTCTAAAAAAATTTTTATAATTTGATAATTACTTTCTCCTAGAAGCATTAATGCAAACCAAATACAAATTAATGTGATTGCAAAAAAATTAATTATTCCTGTAATTCTATGTGAAATAGATACTAATGAAGAAATATGCCATTTATAAATCTGTATGTGTGGTGATAAAGGTCTGTTTTCCATATTTTATTTTGAATTAATAACTGTTTCAGCAATTTCAACGGAATTAAGTGCAGCACCTCTCAATAGGTTGTCTGATACAATCCACAAATTTAATGAATTTTTTTTTGTTTTGTCTTCCCTAATTCTAGATATAAATGTCTCATCACTTCCTGCTGCTTCAAATGGTGTGCTATAACCTCCATTTTCTCTTCTATCAATGACTTCGCAACCATCTGCTTTACCTAAAACATCTCTCACTTTTTCTACAGTATATGGTTTTTCAAATTCTATATTTACAGACTCCGAATGAGATACTAAAACAGGAATTCTTACACATGTTGCTGTAAGTTCAATTGACTCATCTAAGATTTTTTTTGTTTCATTTGTCATTTTTAATTCTTCTTTTGTATATCCATCATCAGCAAAAACATCGATATGTGGAATAACATTAAAAGCGATTTGTTTAGTAAAATTTTTTGACTCTATTTTTTTTCCATCTAAATATTGTTTAGTTTGATCAATTAATTCGTCCATTGGACTTTTGCCACCACCTGAAACAGATTGGTAAGTTGAAACTACAACTCTTTTAATTTTGAATAAATCATGTAGTGGTTTAAGTGCTATAACAAGCTGTGCTGTAGAACAATTTGGATTGGCAATAATATTTTTTTTCATATTTTTAATTTCGGCTGCATTCACTTGTGGAACGATCAATGGAACATCAGGATCCATCCTAAAAAAACTTGAGTTATCTATTACAATTGTGTGCTTGGCAGCCTTTTCAGCAAATTTTTCAGCAATTTTTCCTCCTGCTGCAAAAAAAGTTATATCTGCTTTTGAAAAATCATATGTCTCTAAATTTTCAATAACATACTCTTTATCTCTAAAAGAGATTTTTTTTCCTGCACTTTTTTCTGAGGCAACTAAATATAGATTATCAAACTTAAAGTTTTTTTTATCAAATACTTCAAGAGTTTTTCTCCCAACATTTCCTGTTGCACCTACTATAGCTATGTTCATTTTAAAGTTGTTATACTAAATAAAAGGTAAATCGCAAACTTTACCACTACAAATATCACCATTTATGCTTGCTTTTACGTTCTGGTCTATATTCCAATGCGATTTTTTCATCATAGCAATACCAATTACTTTTTTAAAATGAGGCGAATAACAGGCTGACCTTAATTCCCCAATGATTATATTATTGTCATCAGCCAGATCCAAAGATCCTGTTAAACTTATTTCGTCCAAATCTAACTTAACACCCATTAATTTTCTTTTTATACCTTCAGATTTTATTTTCTTTAATTTCTCTTTTCCTAAAAAAATAACATCACTATCTATGTTAATATATTTATCAAAACCACATTCATAAGGGTTATCTCCGTTATCCATATCGTTGCCATGAGATAAAAGTCCACTTTCGATTCGTTCTATTAAATTAGGACACCCTGGTTTAATATTAAATTCTTTTCCAATTTCAAATAAATGATCATATAGTTTTAAGCCTGCTTCAGTATTTTGAACATATACTTCATAACCTCCTTGTTTAGACCATCCAGATTGTGCGATAAGATGTTTTGCACCTCCAAATTCAAAATGATCAAAACCAAAAAATTTTAATTTTGTGATCTGTTCTCCAAATACTTTTTCCATCAATTGAAACGATTTTGGACCTTGTACAGCCATGATATCAACTTTAGGTTCTATAATTTTAACATCAAATTTATTTCCAATTGCTAATCCTTTTGCAAATAATATTACGTCCGTATCTGCAATAGAAATCCACCATTTATTTTCATTAATTCTTAAAACAACTGGATCATTAATTAATCCAGCATTATCATCTATAATCGGACAATAATAACATCTTCCATCTTTAGATTTTGATAAATCTCTACAAGTCATTAGCTGAACTAATTTTGCAGAGTCTTTTCCTGAAATTTCTACCTGTCTTTCAGCTGCTACATCCCAAATTTGAACATGCTCTTTTAAATGATGATAAGAATCTTCAACTGAACCAAAGGCAGCTGGAAGCAACATATGGTTATAAATTGTATAAGCTGTAACACCCTGTTCCTCAATTCGAGAAGTATATGGTGTACCTCTAAGTCTTCTTGATTTTGCAATTAAAAAGTTTTTCATTTTTTCAAAAATTCTAAAACTTTGTCTCTCATTTCAAATGCTTTTTCAATCATAATCATATGGCCACAACCCTCGATTATGTGTGTAGATGAGTTGTTAATTAGACTAGAAAATTTTTTTCCAGCTTCTAAATTTACCATCTTATCTAGAGAACCAAAAATAAACATTGATGGAAATTCTATTAATTTAGCAGCTTCAGAACCATTTTTGTAATTGTTACATGCAACAAGGTCTACCGCCAGTATGTCTCTTATGTCTCGAGGTGATTGTATTATTTTTTCTACTGGGTTACCTCCAATAAATCTTTTTGAACCTTCATAACCCCACTTCATCATTAATTTAACAGCATCGGAGTCCCCATTTTTTGCTAGATCAATTAAATCTGGATGAACTGGCATCTTATTTGATCCTCCAACAAAAACTAACTTTTTTAATCTATTTTTATATTTATGAGCATATTCAAGTATCTCCAAGCAACCTTGAGAATGACCAATTAAAATTAAATTATTTAAATTAAGTTTATTAAAAACCTGTTCCAACCAATCAGCTATTTTTTCAATACTATCTAAGCAAGGGCCATCGGAATTACCATGCCCAGGTAAATCAATAGATAATACGTTAAAATTATTATTTGAAAAAAACTGTTCAGTTAGAGACCAAACAATATGCGAAAGACCACTTCCATGAAGAAATACTATTGTTTCTTTATTTTGATCAATACCTTGTCCTGCATCAGACGCATAAATATTTTTATTTTCCAATTGAAAATTCAAAAATTACCTAAACTTGTTTTCTTAATTCAAACTTTTGTATTTTTCCTGTCGAAGTTTTTGGCAAATCACAGAACACAACCTTTTTAGGAACTTTAAATCCCGCTAAAGTTTCTTTACAAAAATCAATTAATTCTTTTTCTGATACCGGCTTATCTTTAACCATTTCAATAAATGCACAAGGAACTTCTCCCCACTTTTCATCTGGTTTTGCAACAACTGCAGCAATAGAAACTGAAGGATGTTTAGAAAGTGTATTTTCTATTTCAATTGAAGAAATATTTTCTCCTCCAGAAATAATTATATCTTTTGATCTATCTTGTATTTTTACATACCCATCAGGATGCATTACAGCTAAATCACCACTATGAAACCATCCATCTTTCATGGCTTTATCAGTAGCATCTTTGTCTTTAAAGTAACCTTTCATTACGACATTCCCTCTAATCATAATTTCACCAATTGTTTTTCCATCTTTAGGAACTTCTTTCATTGTTTCTGGATCCAAAACAACGACACCTTCAGTATTTGGATATCTCACACCTTGCCTAGCCTTAATTTCATTTTGTTTTTCCTCATCGAACTTGTTCCATTCATCATTCCACGCACACTGAGTAACATGTCCATAAGTTTCCGTTAAACCGTATACATGCATAACTTCAAAACCTAATGCTCTCATTTTTTTGAAAATTATACTTGGTGGTGGCGCTCCAGCAGTCAAAACATAAACTTTTTGTTTTAATTTTTTTTTGTCACTTTCAGGAGCTCCTGTAATCATATTTAATACTATTGGGGCACCACCAAAATGAGTTACTTCATATTTGTCTATTAATTCAAAAATTTTTTTTATATCAATATTTCTTAAACAAATTGTCCTTCCGTTTAACATTGGAACTGTCCATGGATAACACCAACCATTACAATGAAACATTGGAACCACTGTTAAAAAATTTAATCTATTTGGCATGTTCCAAGCTACCGAACTTCCTGTAGACATTAAATATGCACCTCTATGATGATAAACTACTCCTTTTGGATTTCCTGTAGTACCTGATGTATAGCTTAATGATATTGCTTGCCATTCATCTTCTGGCATTTGCCAATCGAAATTTTCATCACCTGTATTTAAAAAACTTTCATATTCTAAATCGCCAATTTTTTTTAATTTTGATTGATCAGCATTTTTATCATCTATATCAATTATTATAATTTTTTTATTTAAAGTTTTTAATGCCTTCTTAACTTCTCCATGTAATTGTCTATCAACTACTAGTACCTTTGCATCACTGTGATCTAAAATATATGAAATTGTATTTGCATCTAATCTTATATTAATAGTATTTAATACTGCACCTACCATGGGTACTGAGTAATGTCCTTCGAAAATCTCTGGTGTATTAAAGGCTAAGAATGAGACAGTGTCTCCTTTTTTAATTCCAATTTTTGACAGTGCACTAGCAAATTTTACAGCTCTTTTGTAAACTTCATTCCAAGTATATTTCCTATCTTCATAAATTATAGCTTCATAATTTGGATAAATTTCCCTTGCTCTTTTAAGAAACGTTAATGGGGTAAGTGGTACGTAGTTAGCTTTATTTTTATTTAAATTTGTCTCGTAATGATTCATTATTAATTAAACTTAAAATTCATTATATTAGAGCTTCCAGAAATAGCAGATTTGTAATGATACTCAGCTCTAGGCAATACCTTATCAAAATAAAATTTTGCTGTATTTATTTTATCACTATAAAATTCTTTATTTTTTTCAAAATCGCTAAAACTTACATCTAAAATTTTGATCCAAGCATAAGCAATTGAAACATATCCCAGACTTCTCAAATAATCATTTGCTGCAGCACTAACATCATCCTTTTCAATTTTATGTTTATCCTTAATCCAGTCGGTAAACTTAGATAAAATATCTAAATAATGATTTAATTCTTTTGAAAATGTTTTTACTTTTTCATTTTTACTATCACATTCAGATTTAATCATATCTAAAAACTTATTAATAACATCGCCATTTTTATTTGATAATTTTCTAAATACTAAATCTGCTGCCTGAACAGAATTTGTTCCTTCATAGATTGGGGTAATACGATTATCTCTATATAATTGCTCTATTCCTTGGTCTTTAGTGTATCCATATCCACCATGTATTTGCATTGCGTCGTTCGTAATTTCCATAGCTAAATCTGTAAATAATGACTTAACAACTGGTGTCATCAATGAAACATAATCCAAAGCTTCTTGTTTAATCTTTTCATCAGGATGATAAAGACTCACCTCAGTTTGTTGTGATAACCAAAAACATAAAGCTCTTTCTCCTTCAATAATTGACTTCATATTAAGTAAAGATCTTCTAATATCCGCATGATCTATTATAAAGTCTGCACCATTTGTAGATTTTGAATTATTTGTTTTTCCTTGCTTTCTCTCTTTTGCATAAGCAAGTGAGTTCTGATACGCAATTTCAGAAATTCCTAAACCTTGAATGCCTACCACTATTCTCTCAAGGTTCATCATGGTAAACATAGCACTAAGACCTTTATCTTTATTACCAATCATATAACCAGTTGCTTCATCAAAATTTAACACACATGTTGCTGAACCCTTTATTCCCATTTTACTCTCTATAGATCCTGTTGAAATTCCATTTCTTTGACCAACACTACCATCTTCATTTACAATAAATTTTGGTACTAAAAATAAACTAATTCCTTTAGTGCCCGCAGGAGAGTCAGTTGATCTTGCTAAAACTAAATGAATAATATTTTCAGTTAAGTCATGATCACCAGAAGTTATAAAAATCTTTTGACCACTAATTTTATAGGTGTCATCAGATTGTTTGACGGCTTTGGTTTTTAACAAACCTAAGTCTGTACCACAGACTGGTTCTGTTAAACACATAGTGCCACTCCATTTACCTTCAACGATCTTTGGTAAATATTTATCTTTAATTTCATCTGAAGCATGATGATTAATACAATTATAGGCACCAATACTTAGTTCACTATATAATTTAAATGACAAACTGGCTGAAGAAAGCATTTCATCAAAGAACGCGCTTACTGTTTTTGGCATTCCTTGGCCTCCATATTTGGGATCACAAGACAATGACGTCCAACCATCTTCAATGTATTTCTGATATGCTTCTTTGTAACCCGGTGGTGTTCTGACAACACCATTTTCTAAAATTGCTGGATTTTCATCGCCTGCTTTAGCAAGAGGTAAAATTAAATTTTGATTTATTTTTGCTGCTTCTTCTAAAATATCTTTAACAAGATCTGCACTCACCTCATTATATTTTTCAAGCTCATTATAATTTTTATTATCTCTTAATTTTTCAAAGAGAAACATCATGTCTTTTACTGGTGCGGTGTAACTTGGCATATTTAAAGCTTAGAATAATTCTGATTTTATTGCAATTTTGAAATTATCGCATCACCCATTGCTGACGTGGAAGTCTCTTTCTTACCCTCTGACATTATATCTTTAGTTCTTAACCCATCATTTAAAACATCTTGAACTGCTTTTTCTAAAATATCTGCTTCTTTATCAAGATCTAAAGAATATCTTAGTGCCATAGCAAAGCTCAAAATAGAAGCAATTGGATTTGCTATCCCTTTACCAGCTATATCTGGAGCTGACCCGTGTATAGGCTCGTACATCGCTCTCATCTCACCATCTTTATTTTTTGCGCCTAAAGATGCTGATGGTAAAAGACCTAAAGATCCCGTTAACATTGAAGCTTGGTCTGATAACATATCTCCAAACAAATTATCTGTTACAATTACATCAAATTGTTTTGGGTTTCTTAAAAGCTGCATAGCACAATTGTCTGCTAACATATGACTTAATTCTACATCTTTGAATTCTTTTTTTATGAAGTTCTTGGACTTCTTCTTTCCACAATTGTCCCGCTTCCATCACATTTGATTTTTCACATGAAGTAACCTTGTTTGATCTTTTTCTAGCTAAATCAAAAGCGATCCTAGCTACTCTAGTAATTTCACTAGTCGTGTAAGTGTGTGTATTAATTCCTTTTCTTTCTCCATTTTCAATTGGCTTAATTCCTCTAGGTTCACCAAAATATATACCACCCGTTAACTCTCTTACTATCATTATATCTAGTCCTGAAACTATTTCTGGCTTTAGGGTTGAAGCATCGACTAATTGTTTAAAACAAATTGCAGGCCTTAAGTTAGCAAAAAGCTTTAATTCTTTTCTAAGTTTCAATAATGCTCTTTCTGGTTTTTTGGAAAATTCTAGGTTATCCCATGTAGGACCACCAACTGCTCCAAGCATAATTACTTCACTTTCTAGTGCTTTGTAAAAAACCTCATCAGTGATTGGGGTACCGTGTTTATCATAAGAACAACCACCAACTAGCTCCTGATCAATTTCAAAATCTAAAGATTTTTTATCATTAAACCAGTTAATAATTTTTTTTACCTCAGCTATTACCTCTGGACCAATACCATCACCAGGCAGTAAAAGTATTTTTCTTTTTTTTACTTTAATCATTAAATACCCAAGGCTTTTCGTTTTTTAAATTTGTTTCAAACTTCTCTATTTTTTCTGATTTTTTTAGTGATAAGGCGATGTCATCAAGCCCTTCTAAC
>CACJIB010000005.1 GCA_902593405.1 uncultured Pelagibacteraceae bacterium
TAGATATAATCGATTTTAATAAATTGGTATCACCAAAAAATTCTAAAATTAATTTACCACACAAAATGATGCACAAAAGAAACTTTGTATTGTTTCCATTATTTGAGATTCAAAAGAATTGGATCCATCCTGATAAACAAATTGATGTTAAAACCTTGATTTCTCTGCTTCCTGATAGAGACATTAGATCTATTAAACAAATTTGATTTAGTGGTATAATATCAGTTATGCTTAATTCAAATGAACTTATAAATAAAGTTAAGAATTATAATAAATTTCTTAATCCTGAAAAATTGGATAAAGCATATAATTTTGCTGTTAATGCACATAAGAGTCAAAAAAGAGCTTCGGGTGATCCTTATTCTGTTCACCCAATTGAGGTTGCAAATATATTAACTGAATTAAAATTAGATAGTGCTACAATTACAACAGGCCTATTGCATGACACTATAGAAGATACTTTTGCGACTTATGAAACTATCAAACAAGAATTTGGAGATGAGGTTGCTGATTTAGTAGATGGTGTAACTAAAATTTCTGCATTTGAAAATTCAGCTGGAGCCAATTCTAAAGTTGAGAATTTTAGAAAATTAATTTTAGCAACATCAAAAGACATCAGGGTTCTGTTAGTAAAAATTGCTGATCGACTACATAATATGAGGACAATTAAAGCAATTACAAAAGAAGAAAAAAGAAAAAGGATAGCTCAAGAAACCATGGAAATTTATGCTCCATTAGCTGATAGAATGGGAATGCATAGAATAAGAGATGAACTTGAGGATTTATCTTTTGAAATTTTAAATAATGATGCAAGAAAATTAATAAAAAAAAGACTTGATGAAATAAAAATGGATAGAAAAGATTTATTTGAACAACAATCTTTTGAGTTAAGTGAAATATTGAATGATAATGAGATTAATGCAGAGATTCACGGAAGAGAAAAAACACCTTTTTCAATTTGGAGAAAAGTCCAAAAAAAAAGAGTCTCCCTAGAACAAATAACAGACATTATTGGATTTAGGATAATTTTAAAAACCGTAGACGATTGTTACAAAACTCTTGGGATTTTTCATAAAAAATGGAATTGCATACCGGGAAAATTTAAAGATTATATTTCATCCCCAAAAATCAATGGTTATAAATCTATTCATACTTCTGTAATTGGTTCAAATAAAAAACCAATAGAAATTCAAATTAGAACACATGAAATGCATGAATTTGCAGAAAGAGGTGTCGCATCTCATTGGCAGTATAAATCTTCTGAAAAATTTAATTCTTTGAGTTGGAAGGAGTATGATTGGTTAAAAGATCTTGTTGAGATTATAGAAAAAAATGAAAACCCTGAAGATTCATATGAGTATACAAAACTACAAATGTTTCAAGAAAACGTATTTTGTTTTACACCAAAAGGTTCAGTTATAAAATTACCTAAAGACGCAACAGCTATAGATTTTGCATATGCTGTTCATACTAAAATTGGTAATTCAGCAATCGCTTGTGAAATTAATGGAAACAAAAGTGAATTACAAACTATTTTAAGAAATGGAGATCGAGTAAATATTATAACATCTAAAAATAATTCACCGTCACTTCACTGGATACCAACAACTAAAACAGGTAAAGCGAGGGCAGCAATAAGAAGATATTGGCATGACAAAGGAGAGCAAAAAGAGGAAAAAACAAAAAAATATAACACTACTTTATGGATGTCATTACCTGATAAGCCAGGTCAATTAGGAGATATAAGCTCACTCATTGGAAGTCATAAATTAAATATATCGAGCTTAGAAATGGTTGGTAAAAATCCTAATTATATTAATTTTAAATTTAAATTAATTATTAGAAATCTTAAGAATTTTACTAATTTTATTGCAGAGCTAAAACAAAAGAGTATAAAATTTAAGATAATTAGACACGAAGAAAAAAGAAATGCTTTCACACAAAAAATCCTTAAATACTTTAAAAAAAACTAATGCATTATTAGAAGGTCACTTTGTTCTATCTTCAGGTCTACATTCTTCAAAATATATTCAGTGCGCAAAACTTTTAAGTTTTCCTAATTTAGCTGATAAAATTTGTAAATCTTTAGCAAATAAAATTAAAAAAAAATTTAAAAAAATTGATTTAATACTAGCTCCTGCGATGGGAGGAGTAATAATTGGATATGAAATTGGAAAATTGCTAAAAAAAGAAACAATTTTTTGTGAAAGAGTAAATGGTAAATTTACTCTCAGAAGAGGATTTAATATTAAAAAAGGTGCAAGAGTATTAATTATAGAAGATGTAATCACTACAGGAAAATCAAGTTTAGAGTGTGTAAAGTTAATTAAAAAATCAAAAGCAAAATTAATTGGATTTGCATCTATTATAGATCGATCAACTAAACAATCTTTAAAAATAAAAACTGGAATAACATCTCATTTAAAAATTGATGTTCCAACTTATAAAGCAAATAAATTACCACCAGAACTTAGATCTATACCAATAACAACTCCAGGAAGCAGATTTATTAAGTGAAAAGGTTAGGTGTAAATATAGATCATATAGCAACTTTACGAAACGCTCGTGGAGAGAAGCATCCAGACCCACTATACGCAGCTAAAAAAGTTATTAGTTATGGAGCCGACTCTGTAACAATTCATTTAAGAGAAGATAGAAGACATATAAATGATATTGATGCAAAAAAAATCTGTGGTTTAAGAAATGTACCTGTAAACCTTGAAATTTCTATGAACAAAGAAATTGTTAATAAAGCACTTAAGATAAAACCAAATTTTATCTGTTTAGTTCCAGAAAATAGAAAAGAAATTACTACCGAGGGAGGTTTAAATATAAAAAACAATCTTAATAAGTTAGAGAAAATAATTAAAAAATTTAAAAAAGCAAAGATAAGAACAAGTTTATTCATTAACCCTTCACCAAATGACATTAGACTTGCTAAAAAATTAAATGCTGATTGTATTGAAATACATACTGGAAAACTAGCAAACCTGGTTAAATCAAAAAAAAATTATTCTAGTGAATTAAACAGAATTAAAAAAAGTGCAAAATTAGCATCAAGTTTAAATATAGAAGTTCATGCTGGTCATGGTTTAGACTATAAAACCACTAAAATGTTAACAAAAATAATAGATATTGAGGAGTATAATATTGGACATTTTATAATTGGGGAGTCAATATTTGATGGACTTTCAAAAGTAATTAAAAACTTAAAAAAAATTATAAAAAGATAAATGAAAATTCTTGGTATTGGCGTTGATATTGTTGAAAATAAAAGAATTCAAAAATCGATTAAAAATCCTTTATTTAAAAAAAGAATTTATTCATTTAAAGAATTGAAACATTCTAATGCTGTAAACAATAAAGTAGCTTTTTTTTCGAAAAGATTTGCTGCAAAAGAAGCATTTTCTAAAGCTCTTGGCACAGGTTTTCGTATGAATTTAAATTTTAAAGATATAGAAGTTGTTAATGACAAAAAGGGAAAGCCTTATTATGTTAAAAATAAAAAAATTACAAAAATTGTACAAAAGAACTTTAAAATCAAAAATTTTAAATGTTTTTTATCAATTTCGGATGAAAAAAATTATTCAACTGCATTTGCAATTATTCAGACATCATGAAATTAGATAAAAATTTTTTTTCAGAAAATATAAAAACTTTAATTTATGCATTAATAATTGCAGTTATAATTAGATCGCTTTTAGTACAACCATTTTATATTCCATCCTCATCCATGGAGCCTACTTTATTGGTAGGTGATAGATTGTTTGTAACAAAATATACCTATGGATATAGCAAACATTCATTTCCTTTTAGTCCTCCAATATTAAACAAAAGAATTATGTTTAGTAGTCCTGAAAGAGGTGATGTAATTGTATTTAAAACCCCAGCAGATAATCGAACAGATTATATTAAAAGACTAATTGGTTTACCTGGTGATAAAATTCAATTTATAGACTCTAATTTATATTTAAATAATTCTGAAATTCTAAAATCTAAAATTAAAAACAAAACTACAATTTTCTGTGGCGACAAAAGTATTGATGTTTATAGATTTGAAGAAAAACTTTCAAATGGTAAAAAATTTCATACTGTTTATTTAAAAGATTATACCTATCAAAATTCTGATGTGTTTACTGTACCAAAAGATCATTATTTCTTTTTAGGAGATAACAGAGACTGTTCTAAAGATAGCAGGTACTTAACAAGTGTTGGATATGTACATAAAGATAATTTAGTAGGAAAAGCTCAATTTATATTTTTCTCTTCAGATAAAAGAATAGGGAGTTTTATTGAATTTTGGAAATGGCATAAGTCAATAAGATTTAATAGAACCTTTAATAAAATTAATTAATGAAAATTAACTATCAAAGTTTAGAAAAAAAAATTGATTTAAAATTTAAAAATAAAGATCTACTTACCCAAGCTCTTACACATAAAAGTTTTAACCCAAATGAAAATAATGAAAAGATAGAGTTTCTGGGAGATAGAGTTCTTGGTTTAGTGATAGCAAAAAAACTTTTAGAAATTTATCCAGAGGAAAAAGAAGGCATTCTTGATAAAAAATTTGCATCATTAGTTAATAAAAAAACTTGTCTGGATATAGCAAAAAAAATCAATTTAGCTAGTTATGTCAAAACATTTAATCCCAAAAATAAAAAAATAAAAATTGAGGACAAAATTATATCTGATAGCTGTGAAGCATTAATTGGTGCTATTTATCTTGATAAAGGTTTTACAATTGTTGAAAAAACAATTTTAAACTTGTGGCAAGGTCATATTGAAAAAAGTATAGTCACAGAAATAGATGCAAAAACAAAGTTACAGGAACTAACTTTAAAAAACTTTAAAAAATTACCTACTTATAAGTTAATTTCAAATACAGGTCCAAGACACAAACCTATATTCAAAGTTGGAGTAAAATTGCCCAATACAAAATATTTCATAGCTACTGGAAAATCAAAGAAAGAAGCTGAACAAAATGCTGCTATAGAATGTTTAAAAAATACAAATAAAATATGAATTGGTCAGACGAAGGATTTTTAATAAGTAAAAATAGATATAATGAAAATTCATTAATTGCTGAATTATTTACAAAAGATAAAGGAAAGATATCAGGAATTATATTTGGCGGTACTTCAAAAAAAATTAAAAATTATCTTCAGCTTGGTAACAAACTCCATGTTAATTACAATTCTAAAAATGAAAACAGAATAGGTTATTTTAAAATTGAAATTTTAAATGCCTATACCCCATTATATTTTGATCATAACCAAAAGCTATCCTGTATTACATCTGCTATGAATTTGATTAAAATATTGACAGCAGAGTCTCAATCTAACGATAAAGTTTATTTTATAATTCAAAATTTATTTTTAATTTTAAAAGAGAAAGATTGGATTAAAAAATATATATTTTGGGAATTGGAGTTACTTAAAATATTAGGATATGACTTGGCGCTTGAAAATTTAGTTGAAAAAGATTTAGAAGGTAACAAAACTGTATATTACGCAAGTTCTTTAAATGAAAAAAAATATGTACCTAATTTTTTGATTGAAAAAGATATAGAAGTTAATGATCTTAGAACTTTATTGAACGGTTTGAAATTAGTAGGCGATTATTTGGATAAAACTATATTAAGACCAAATAATCTCAATTATCCAAATAGCAGGTTGTTATTCTTAAATACATTAAAATAATTATTTAATTATTTTATTATTTTATCAATTCTATCAGCGTAATAACTTACTATGGCATTGGCACCAGCTCTCTTAAAAGCAACTAAGCTTTCATATACAGCATCTTTATTAATTATTTTTTTCATTATAGCTGTTTCAATTAAGCTGTATTCTCCTGATACTTGATAGGCAAATACAGGCAATTTAAATTTCTCTTTTATTGATTTTATTATGTCTAAGTAGGGCATACCTGGTTTAACCATTACCATATCAGCACCTTCTTTAATATCTAATGCAACTTCTCTTAAAGCTTCATCAGAATTTCTATAATCCATCTGATAAGTTTTTTTGTCTCCTTTTAACGAACCTTTAGAACCAACTGCATCTCTAAAAGGTCCATAAAAGCTTGAGGCATATTTTGCTGCATACGATAATATTTGAACGTTTTGAAATTTATTTTTATCTAAAGCTTTTCTTATTTTCCCAATTCTACCATCCATCATATCTGATGGGGCAATGACATCACAACCCATCTCAGCTTGTAATAATGACTGATTAATCAAAACTTCAATTGTTTCGTCGTTAAGTACAGTATTCGATTTGATCAAACCATCATGACCATGTGATGTATAGGGATCTAATGCTACGTCACACATAATACCTATTTGATTTTTGTATCTTTTTTTAATTTCTTTAATTGCTCTACAAACTAAATTTTTTTCGTTAAGTGATTCTGTACCCAATTCATTTTTATGCACATTTTGGGTTTTAGGAAAAAGTGCAACCATTGGTATCTTCTTTTTTATTGCTCTATCAACTATTTGACTCAATCTATTAATAGTATATCTATATACACCCGGCATAGATGATATTGGTTGCCGTTTATTAGATCCTTCAATTAAAAAAATAGGTAATATAAAGTCATTTGGACTTAAAGTATTTTCTTGAATCAGTCTTCTTGACCAAGACTCTTTTCTAGTTCTTCTAAGTCTAAGACCAGGGTATTTTCCAATAATCATGTTTTAATTTACTTTTAAATTGCGACAAATGTAATATACACATATACAAAAAAAAGGGTAGAAAGCAATCAAGATGACGATAGAAAATTCAAAAGTAATAGATTTAAATGTTAAAAAAGAAGATAGAGTTTTAGACTTTAGTGATTTCCAAAAGCAAGAAATCAAATTTGATATTGAAAAATTACAAGAGGCTTATCAACAAATAGTTAAAATTAAAAAATTTGAAGATGCTGGCGTAACTCACTTTGGAGCGATATCATTAACTCAAATACCTGGTGACCCAGACTCAATTAAAGGTAACAAGGCTAGAGGAATATATTGGACAAAACCTGATAAATCAGGAAAAGAAGTTGTTAGAGATGAGACACTTGATGAGTCATTATATTCAGAATTTATAAAAGATTATGAAAATACTTATTTCAAAGAAGTATATGACACTCTTTCATCTAGATATAAACTTGGTAGAGTAAGAATTCTTTTAAAAGAGCCAAGATCAACTTTAAGCTGGCATAGAGATCCTGAGCCGAGATTACACATACCTATAATTACTAATCCTGGTTGCATCATGGTTATTGATAACGTTGCAAAACATATGCCTGCAGATGGTTCAGTTTGGGTTACAAACAACACTAAGTATCACAATGCATTTAATGGTGGAGAAGAGAATAGAATACATTTAGTTGCTTGTGTTTTAGATTACAAATTTAATTAATTTGAGAAAAATATTTATTTCGTCAGATCACGCTGGATTTAAATTAAAAGAACAAATCAAAGATTACTTAACAAATAAAAAAATAAAATTTGAAGATCTTGGTCCTAAAGATGATAGCAGTGTTGATTATCCCGACTATGCTCATAAAGTTGCTAAAAGAGTAAAACTTAATAAGACTCATGTTGGCATTTTAGTGTGTGGATCTGGGACTGGCATGAATATTGCGGCAAATAAGCATAAAAATATTCGCGCTGCACAATGTTTTAATCTAAAATCAACGAAATTATCCAGATTGCATAACGATGCAAACATCATTACATTAGGGTCAAGGTTGATAACCAAAAAAAATGCTTTGAAATTTGTAAGTGTTTTTTTAAATACAAAATTTGAGAGTGGAAGACACTCAAGAAGGGTTAAGAAAATATAATTATGTCGAGTGAAAAAAATTATTTAAATGATAGTTATAAAAGTTTTTTTGAGGATAGTTTATCTGTAAAAGATCCTGAGCTTTATAAAGCTATTAAAGATGAATTAATCAGACAGCAACAACATATTGAGTTAATTGCGTCTGAAAATATAGTATCTCAAGCAGTATTAGAAGCACAAGGATCGGTTTTAACTAATAAATATGCCGAAGGTTATCCTGGTAAAAGATATTATAATGGTTGCGAGCATGTTGATGTAGCAGAAAACCTTGCCATTGAAAGATTAAAAAAATTATTTAATTGTAAATTTGCAAATGCTCAACCACACTCAGGAGCACAAGCTAATGGAGCTGTATTTTTAGCTTTGTTAACCCCTGGTGACACATTTATGGGCATGAGTTTAAATTCAGGTGGTCATATTACTCATGGATTAAAAATTTCAATGTCCGGTAAGTGGTTTAATGCTGTGGGCTATGATGTAGACAAAGTATCCGAGCTGATAGATTATGATAATGTTGAAAAACTTGCATTAGAACATAAGCCTAAACTAATCATTGCTGGTGGAAGTGCTTACTCTAGAGTAATTGACTTTAAAAGATTTAGAGAGATTGCAGATAAAGTTGGGGCATACTTAATGGTTGATATGGCTCATTTTTCAGGATTAGTTGCAGGTAAAGGATATCCAAATCCTTGTGACTATGCTCATGTTGTTACTTCAACAACTCATAAGGTTTTTAGAAGTGCAAGAGGAGGAATAATTTTAACTAATCACGAAGATCTTGCTAAAAAATTTAACACAGCTGTTTTTCCTGGTTACCAAGGTGGACCTTTAATGCATATTATTGCTGCAAAAGCAGCTGGCTTTCTTGAAGCGCTACAACCAGAATTTCAAGATTATATTAAATCTGTTTTAGCAAACGCAAAAATTTTGGCCGAAACTTTAAAAAATAATGGATTTAAAATTTATTCAGATGGAACAGATACACATTTGATGTTGGTTGATTTGAGACCTTATAATGTAAAAGGAAATCTCGCAGCAGAAAGTTTATCTAGAGCAAACATTACATGTAATAAAAATGGTATTCCATTTGATACAGAAAAACCCATGATTACATCTGGAATAAGATTAGGAACTCAAGCGGCTACAACTCGTGGATTTGGATTAAATGAGTTTAAAACAGTAGGTGAATTAATAACAAAAACTCTGAAAGGTTTATCTGAAAACCCAACAGATAACAGTAAAATAGAAAACGAAGTAAAAAATGAAGTTATTTCTTTAACTTCTTCATTTCCGATATATAAGAACCTTTAGTAAATGATTTGTCCTTGCGAAAAAAAAGGTGATACATCTGTTGTAGACTCACGTCCAACTGAAGATGGTACCGCAATAAGAAGAAGAAGATTGTGCATATGTGGTGAAAGATTTACTACATTTGAGAGAATTCAATTTAGAGAATTGATGGTAGTTAAAAAAAATGGAAGAAAATCATCATTTGATCGTGATAAATTATCTAAATCTATTTACATAGCTCTAAAAAAAAGACCAATAGATACGGCCACAATAGAAAAATTCATCAGTAACATTTCAAGATCTCTTGAAGAACTAGGACAAGGAGAGATATCAACAAATACAATTGGGACAATGGTTATGGATGGATTAAAAGATTTAGACCCAGTTGGATATGTAAGATTTGCATCAGTATATAGAAATTTTAGAGAAGAAAAAGATTTCGTACAATTCGTGGACAAACTTGATGTCTACAAAAAAAGATAAATTTTCATCAAAAGATAAATTTTATATGGAATTAGCCTTGGACTTGGCTAAATCTCGTCATGGACAGACCGGATCAAATCCTTCTGTAGGCTGTGTTATTGTCAAAAATGATAAAATTATTTCCATAGGACAAACCTCATTTAATGGAAGACCACACGCTGAATTAAATGCGATTAAAAATAGTTTTGAAAAATTAGAAGGCTCAAAAATGTATGTTACTTTAGAGCCATGTTGTCATCATGGATTAACACCACCATGTACTGACGCGATAATAAAATCTAGAATTTCAGAGGTTATATATGCAGTTACCGACATAGATAAAAGAGTAAGAAATAAAAGTTTTAAAATCTTAAAGTCAAAAAAAATAATTGTAAAAAAAGGTTTGTTAAAAAGCAAAATTGAAAGTTTTTATTTGCCTTATTTTTTCAATAGAAAGAAAAAATTACCCTTTGTCACTGGCAAAATAGCTATTTCAAAAAACAATATTATTTACAGCAAGAACCAGAAAAAGATTACAAATTCTTATTCAGATCAATTTACACATATGTTGAGATATCAAAATGATAGTTTGATGATTACTTACAAAACACTTAATAAAGATAATCCAAAATTAAATTGTCGTTTGAAGGGTTTTGAAAAATTTTCTCCAAAAAGAATTATTTTAGACAACAAGCTAATTTCTAAAACAAACAGTTATATAATTAAATCTTCTAACAACAAAAATACTTTAATTTTTTATAATAAAGCTGATAAATCAAAAATTACAAAATTTAAAAGAAAAGGAATTCATCTAATTAAATCTAAAATAGATAGATATAACAGATTTGATATTAAATTAATTTTGAAAAAATTACATAATTATGGATGCAGAAATTTGTTAATTGAAGGGGGAGATAAATTAACAAATTCACTGATTAAGAATAAAATTTTTAATAAATTTTATTTGTATAAAAGTCCAAAAAACCTTTCTAAAAACTTCGAATATTTGAAATTTAGTAGTCAAAATATATTAAATCAAAAATATAAAACCAAAATTAATCTAAATCTCAATTTACGAAAAGACAGAATAACACTATATAGTTAGAAAAAATGTTTAACGGAATAATTTATAACCAAGGTACTATAACTAAAATTATTAAAAGACCTAAAGGTCTTAACATTTTTGTAAAAAGTAATGTTAAAGTATCCAATAAAGACATGGGTTTGTCTGTCGCCTGTGATGGTGTTTGTCTAACTTTAATTTCATATAAATCCAAAATTATGGAATTTTATCTTTCGAAAGAAACGATAATTCGATCAAAATTCAAATTTTTAAAAATAAAAGATAAAATAAACTTAGAATTACCTTTAAAATATGGGACAAAAATTTCAGGACATATTTGTCAAGGACATGTTGATACTGTTGGTAAAGTATTAAGTATTAAAAAAATAGATAAATCATTTCTTTTTGACTTTGATTTACCTAAAAAGGAAAGAAAACACTTAATAGAAAAAGCGTCAATCTGTGTGAATGGTATTTCTCTTACAATTTCAAAAGTGACCAAAAAAGGTTTCCAAATTTGGATTATCCCTCACACTTACAAAGAAACGAATTTATCAACTTTAAAAAAATCTAGTTTAGTCAACATAGAGATAGATATCTTGTCTAAATACGTTAGGAACTATTTTAATGGAAAAAAATAACTTTACCTCAATAGAGTCAATTATAAGCGTAGCCAAAAAAGGTGGTATGTTTATTTTAGTAGATGATGAAAAAAGAGAAAATGAGGGAGATTTAGTTATTTCTACATCAGATTCAAATGCAAAGAACATTAACTTCATGGCAAAACACGGTCGAGGCTTAATTTGTTTAGCTCTTGATTCACTTCAAGCAAAAAAATTAAATTTATCTTTAATGTCTCCAGTAAATCAATCAAGAAACAAGACAGCATTTACAATTTCTATTGAAGCAAAAAAAGGAATAACAACAGGTATATCCGCTAAAGATAGAGCGAAAACAATCAAAATTGCTTCAAAAAAAAATGTAAATAAAAATGAGATTGTTTCACCTGGTCACGTGTTTCCAATTATAGCAAAAGATGGTGGAGTGCTTGTTAGAGCAGGGCACACTGAAGCTTCAGTTGATATATCTAAATTAGCAAGAAAAAATAACTCTGCTGTAATTTGTGAAATTATGAATGAAGATGGAACAATGGCTAAAGGTCAGGATTTATTCAATTTTGCAAAAAAACATAAATTAAAAATTGGAAAGATAGAAGATCTGATCGCATATAGACTAAAAAAAGAAAAACTTATTAAACTTAAAAAGCAAAGCAAGATTGATGTAAAAAATCAAAAATACAATATTAGAATTTATGAGAATCTTTTAGATGGTTCAGAGCACTTTGCATTAATTAAAGGTAAAATAAAAAAAGGTATTACTCCAAGAGTGAGAGTAATTTCATCTAATGTTGTCCAAAACTATCTAATAAATCAATCACTACCAAATTCATTTAACAAGACTTTAAATTATTTTAAAAAATATCAAAATTGTGTTTTAGTTTTTATCAAAGACTCAAATTTAAAATCAGTAACTCAAACTTTAAAAGATTATAAAAATAAAGACTTTTATAAAAAGGGAAATGACAAGTTAATAAGAAATTATGGTATTGGTGCTCAAATTATTAAAGACTTAAAAATAAAAAACATGATATTAATCACTAAATCACCAAAAAAAGTTATTGGTCTTGATGGTTATGGTATAAAAATAACAAAACAGGAATTAATTTGATGAAAAAAAAATATTTAATTGTTGTAGCAGACTATTATAAAGATATTGCTGCTGGCTTAATAAGCAGTGCTTTAAAAATAATTCCAAAAAAAAATATAATAAAAATTATTAAAGTACCTGGTGCTTTTGAAATTCCAGTTACAATTTCAAAAAATTTAAAAAAGTATGATGGTTTTTTAGCTTTAGGTTGTGTAATTAAAGGTCAAACGCCACACTTTGATTTTATTTCTCAAGCTTCAACGGATGCTATAATGAAATTATCTATAGATAGTAAAAAACCTATTGGAAATGGAATAATTACCTGTCTAAATATGGCTCAAGCTAGGGCAAGAAAAAAAAAAGGTGCTGAAGCTGCAGATGCTGTGATTTCAGTTTTGTCTCAAAAATGAGAACTCATTATAATCCAAAAAATAACCCTAGAGTTATAATTATTCAGAAATTATATGGTAAATTTTATAATGAAGATGATGATTTAGATTTTCCAAAACACAGATTTAAAAAATTTATTAAAGATATCGTTTTAGGAACAATAGAAAGAAATGATCTTATTTTAGATGAATTGAATAATAAATTAGGAGATGAATTTGTATTTGAAAAATTAGATAAAGTTTTTCAAACAATTTTAAAAGCAGCAACTTATGAATTTATGTATAAGCCAAATTTATCTATTAATATAATTATTAAAGAATATTTAAATTCATCTAATTTTTTTCTTGAAAATTCACAAACAAAGTATCTTAATGCTTTATTAGATAACGTTGGAAAAAAATTAAGATCTAACAATGCATGAATTTGATCTAATAAATAATTATTTTTTTAAAATAGCTAAAAAAAATAAATCTGCTCTTAATCTAAATGATGATGTTTTTTTTGATAAAAAAAGAGGTGTTGTTATATCTGTTGATACATACAATATTGGCACGCATTTTTATGATTTTAAATCCCCAGATTTAGTAATTAAAAAAATATTAAGGTCATCAATTTCTGATTTAATTTGTAAAGGCGTTTCACCAAAGTTTTATTTTATTTCTGGCTCTGGTAATAAAAAAACATTTACAAAAAATAATTTATATAAAATCGCAAAATCACTTAAATCAGAACAAAATAAATTTAATATAAATTTATGTGGTGGAGATACAACTTTTTCAAGCAAACTTAGTTTTACAATCACCTCATTGGGATATTCAAATAAAATAATTTATCGCAATAAAGCTAAATTTAATGATGATATTTATGTTACTGGAAATTTGGGAGATAGTTATTTAGGACTTAAAGCATTAAGTAATAAAGTTAAATTTAAAAATAAAGACAAATTATTCTTTATAGATAAATATTACAAACCAGAGTTACCTTTAAATTTAACAAAATATTTAATAAAATTTGCTAATTGCTCTATCGATGTTTCAGATGGATTAATTGATGATTTGGCAAAAATGATTAATAGACAAAACTTATCATTTCACTTATTTGAAAATAAAATACCTGTTTCCAATAAATTGAGTAATTTTATTAATAAACAAAGATTAAATAAAATTAATCTAATTTCTAATGGAGATGATTATCAAGTTTTATTTACTGCAGATAATAAGAAAGCTAGAATCATTCAAAACTCATCTAAATCAACTGGAATTAAAATAACTAAAATTGGTAAAATTGTATCTGGTAAAGATAGATCTTTGATATTCAATGAAAAAGGTAAGCAAATACAAGCTAAATCTAAAGGTTATATTCATCAGTTTTAGAAGTTAATCGTTGTCTTTTTTATCTTTTTTTGTATTGTGCGGGCTTAAAATTTAACAACCAACAACTTAAGGTTAATATGAGCGAAACAGTCGAAACAATACTATTATACACAATTGGAGCTGGTTTATTATCTATCGTTTATGGATTTTTAACTGGAAAAAATATTCTTAATTCAAGTGCAGGAAATGCAAAAATGCAAGATATTGCATCTGCAATTCAAATTGGTGCAAAGGCATATTTAGCAAGACAATATAAAACTATTGCTATTGTTGGTGCTGTTGTTTTAGTTATTGTAAGTATTGCATTTAGTCCACTTGTAGGTTTAGGTTATTTAATAGGCGCTGCCTTATCAGGTATTGCGGGATATGTAGGCATGTTAGTCTCTGTTGAAGCAAACGTAAGAACAGCAGAAGCATCTAGAAAAGGCTTAGCTCAAGGTCTTTCAGTTGCTTTTAAATCTGGTGCTGTAACTGGAATGTTGGTTGCTGGTTTAGCTTTACTAGCTATTGCTGTTTATTATTATATATTATTGAAATCTAATGTCGAAGAAAGAGAAATAGTTAATGCTTTAGTTGCATTGGGATTTGGTGCATCATTAATTTCAATTTTTGCAAGATTAGGTGGTGGAATTTTTACAAAAGGTGCCGATGTTGGTGCTGACTTAGTTGGAAAAGTTGAAGCTGGAATTCCAGAGGATGATCCTAGAAACCCTGCTGTGATTGCAGACAACGTGGGTGATAACGTAGGAGACTGTGCTGGTATGGCTGCTGATTTATTTGAAACATATGCTGTTACAATTGTTGCAACAATGGTTTTATCTTCAATTTTCTTTGTTGGTGATTTAAACATGATGATTTACCCTTTATCTATCGGTGCTGCATGCTTGTTAACGTCTATTGTTGGAACATTTTTTGTTAAACTTGGAAGAAGTAATAACGTTATGAATGCTTTGTATAAAGGATTTGTTGTTTCTGCAGTAGCATCTTTGTTAATACTATGGCCTGTTACAGATCATGTAATTGGTTTTACAAATGAGTACACAATAAATGATAAGACATTTAATGGAATGGATCTATATTATTGCGGGGTAATAGGGTTAGTTATTACGGGATTATTAATTTGGATTACCGAATATTATACAGGAACAAGTTATAGACCAGTTAAATCTGTTGCATTATCATCAACAACTGGTCATGGTACTAATGTTATTCAAGGTTTAGCTGTTTCTATGGAAGCAACTGCTATTCCTGCTTTGATAATTGTTGCTGGAATTCTTATTACAAATTCCATTGCTGGACTTTTTGGTATTGCTATTGCAGTAACAACTATGCTTGCATTAGCTGGTATGGTTGTTGCCTTAGACGCATATGGACCAGTTACTGATAATGCTGGTGGAATTGCTGAAATGTCTAACCTTGATAAAAAAGTTAGAAAGACGACTGATGCATTAGACGCTGTAGGTAATACAACAAAAGCTGTTACAAAAGGTTATGCAATTGGGTCAGCTGGTTTAGGTGCATTAGTTTTATTTGCTGCCTATACAGAAGATATTAAGCATTTTTCTAAAGAGGCTGGATCAGCCTTAGAAGGTATCGTAGTAACTTTTGATTTATCTAACCCTTATGTAGTTGTTGGTTTATTAATTGGTGGGATGTTGCCCTATCTTTTTGGTTCAATGGGAATGCAAGCCGTAGGAAGAGCAGGGGGAGCAGTTGTTGTTGAAGTAAGAAGACAATTTAAAAAATTCCCTGGTATTATGAAAAGAAAACAAAAACCTGATTATGCAAAGTTAGTAGATTTACTTACTGTCGCTGCAATTAAGGAAATGATTATACCATCATTGTTACCAGTTTTATCACCAGTCGTGCTTTACTTTATTATTTTATCTATCGGTGGACAAGTAGCTGCTTTAGCTGCGGTTGGTGCAATGCTACTAGGAGTAATTATAACAGGATTGTTTGTAGCTGTTTCAATGACTGCCGGTGGTGGAGCATGGGATAATGCAAAAAAATATATTGAAGATGGAAACCATGGTGGAAAAGGTTCGGAAGCTCATAAAGCAGCTGTAACCGGAGATACAGTTGGTGATCCATATAAAGATACAGCTGGTCCAGCAGTCAATCCAATGATTAAAATCACCAACATTGTGGCTTTATTGTTGTTAGCTGTGATAGCTAGTTAATTTTTAGATCTTTTCATACCCCTAGGATCATCAATACGTTGTCTTAGGGTATAAAAGAAATTATAAATAAAAGATCTTTTTGAGTGGTCTGCTATTGTAAAATTTTTATCGAATAATATTTTATTCATGTCTTCTTTATTATAAAATTGTTTAGAAATTAAAATTCCTCTACCGTCAATGTCTAAAATTAAAACATTATTTTCTAGCAAAACTTTTTTTCCAAGTTTTCTTAATTTTGATGTACTAGTTTTTCTTTCAATATAAATATATACATCATTATCAAACTTACTTTTTGTAGATGGGGGACCAATTAAATTTATGATATCGTTCCTATTAGATTGATTTACTTTAAGTTTTGTTTGTTTTTTTTCAAGATTGTGAACACCATGATGCTTAACTACTTTTTTTAACGAACAATTTGATATAAGTATAAATATAATTAATAAATATATTTTTTTCATGAAAAATAGTTATTTAAACTTTTATAATAATCTTATTAAATTATCCACAAATAAAGATTTGTATAGAGATTTTAACAGACAAGATAATTTCTCAGATAGGTTAGTAATTTTTTTATTACATTTTGCATTTATTTTAAAAAATTTTAAAAACAAAACTAACACAGTCATTTTACAAGATATTTATGACTATAACTTTCGTCAACTTGAGTTAACTATTAGAGAAATAGGCTATGGAGACCAAACAATAAATAAAAAAATGAAAGATTATATTAATCTGTTTCATTCAATGGTTTCCGAAGTCCATTTTTGGGATAAATTGTCAAAAGATGAGAAATTAAAAAAAATTTCATTATTTTTGATAGATTTCAATAATATTGAATTTTTACTTGATTATTTTGAAAAATTTAACGAAAATTTATCAAAAAAAACTTTGAATTCTTTTCTAAAAAGTGTAAGTAACCCATAATTATGGCAGTACCAAAACGTAAACAAACACCTTCCAGAACGGGAATGAGAAGAGCTCAAACGATGAAATTTTCAACTAAAAATATAGTTGAGGATAAAAAATCGGGAGAGTATAGACTTTCTCACCATCTTGACCTTAAAACAGGCATGTATAAGGGAAGACAAGTTTTAGACCCAAAAGAATAGTATATAATAATCTATTAAAATGTCAGATATGATAAAAATTGCAGTTGATGCAATGGGTGGTGATGGATCACCAAAAAAAATAATAGATGGTATTATTTTAAATCATTCTAAAAACAAAAATAACTTTTTTAAAATTTTTGGAGATAAAAATAAAATTGACCCATTAATTCAAGGAAAAATACCTACAAGATTTTTTGAATTAATTCATACAGAAAAAAAAATTGAAAGCACTGATAGTCCTCTAGAGGGTGCAAAAAGAGGTAAAGATACAAGCATGTGGCTTGCCATTCAAAGTGTTAAAGAAAAAGAAACAGATATTGTTATATCAGCTGGAAATACTGGAGCATTGCTAGTTGTATCAAAATTAAATTTAAAAATGATAGAAAATATAGATAAACCAGCTTTATCTGCATTATGGCCAAATAAAAAAGGAATGAGTGTTGTGTTGGATTTAGGAGCGAATATAGAATGTAGCGCAAAAAATTTATTAGATTTTTCAATAATGGGCGCTTCCTTATATACCTCACTTTATCCAAATGACAAACCAAACGTAGCATTATTAAACATCGGTTCAGAAGAATTAAAAGGAAATGAGACTATCAAAGAAACTTATCAATTATTAAATGAAAAAAAATCAGATAATTATAACTTCGCTGGTTATATTGAGGGAAATCATCTTATGGATGGAGAAGTTAATGTAATAGTTTCAGACGGTTTTACGGGAAATGTTGCTTTAAAAACAGCAGAAGGTACTGCAAATTTTATAACTAGTGAATTAAAAAATGCGATGACAGGTACATTAGTAGGTAAAATTTCATCTTTATTAAATATATCAAACTTAAGGAAATTTAAGAAAAGACTAGATCCAAGATTATATAATGGAGCAATTTTTATTGGTTTAGACTCACCAGTAGTTAAAAGCCATGGAGGAACTGACTACATAGGTTTTTCAAACTCTCTGGATGTTTGTCATAGAATTGTAAAAGGTAATTTGATAGAAAAGATTAAGCAAAATATTTAAAAAAATGAGAATTAATTTAACTAAAAAAGACTTAGTTAATTTGGTTTATATGCAGCTTGGTTTTTCAAAACAAATATCAGAAAATTTAATTGAAGATTTTTTAACAACTATTGTATCTAACATTAAAAATGAAAAAAAATTAAAATTATCTAAATTTGGTACTTTTTCTATTAGACAAAAAAAATCTAGAATTGGAAGAAATCCTAAAACTAAAGAAACAAAATTAATCTCAAGTAGAGATGTTGTGTTATTTAAACCATCAAAGGAATTTAAAGAATTTATTAATTTAAAAGATAATGGATAAATCAGATAGTGCTTATAAAACTATTGGTGAAGTTGCTAAAATATTAAATCTTAAAACAAATAATAAAGGAGCTTTACCGACTCATGTAATTAGATTTTGGGAGACTCAATTTAAACAAATTAAACCAAAGATATTGAATTCAAACAGAAGGTATTATGATCAAAAAACAATAAATCTTCTAAAAAAAGTTAAATTTTTACTTAAAGATCAAGGTATGACAATAAATGGTGTAAAAAAAATATTAAATAATGACGATTCTTTAAAGCTTGACGAAATTGCAGATAAATCTATAAGAACTGAAAATTTAAGAAATAAGTTACTAAAAATTTCTAACAAATTAAAAGAACTCAAAAATGGCAAAAAAAACACACGTTAAAGTAAGAATGGTACCTGAGGCGAAACCAGATAGTCCTTACTTCTACTATGTCAAAAAACCTGCTGGGGGTGAAAAGGCTAAAGTAAAACTTTCAGCAAAAAAATATAATCCAGACACAAGAAAACATGAAATGTTTGTGGAAAAGAAGCTTCCACCGCATAGCAAGTAGTTATTTTTTTTTAAAGTTTCTTTTTTCAAAATCGATATAAGATAAAATCATATTTTTCCATATTCGATTAGTAATTTTAGGATCAATCTTTAGCTTTTTTGATTTTGAGTGAATTTTTTTAAGTATAAAATTTATACGCTTTTTATCTACAATTTCTTTCTTAAATTCTTTAAGTTTTAAAACTTCTTTAACAAGATTTGTTCTATATTTAATCAAGGATAACAATTTATTATCTAATTTATCTAACTTAGATCTTATTATTTTTAATTTTTTTTTGTTTTTAGGCGACATTTAATTTATTGGTTTAATTAATAATTATTATATTTATCTAATCATGTACAGTAAGAATAATTCTTTAAATTCTCAATTAAAAACATGGATGATCACTTTATTAATGATGATCATGCTTATAATTTTAGTAGGGGGCTTAACCAGATTAACAGACTCCGGCCTATCCATTACTACTTGGGAACTTTTTGTTGGTACATTGCCTCCTTTAACAAGTGATAAATGGATAGAATATTTTAATCTTTATAAAGCAATCCCAGAATACAAAGAGCAAAATTTTAATATGACTTTAAATGAATTTAAGATAATTTTTTGGTGGGAATGGGCACATCGTCAATTGGGCAGATTAATTGGTTTGACTGTGCTTTTACCTATGATCTATTTTACAATTAAAAATGGTTTTTTAATTTTAAAAGAATATTCAATAATTTTTTTCTTAGTGTGTTTTCAAGGATTTATTGGCTGGTATATGGTTTCAAGTGGTTTAGTTGATCGAATTGATGTTAGTCATTATAGATTATCTCTACATTTATTTATAGCTTTTGTAATTTTGTCGATAGTTTTTTGGAAATTTTTAAAGCTCACAAATATAAAAATTAATCAAGTAAATATTCAATTAAACTCTATTAAATTCTTTTTTGTATTGTTGTTTTTACAATTAATAATTGGAGCATTTGTTTCTGGAATGGATGCAGGTAAAATTTATGATACTTGGCCTTTAATGGGTTCCTCATATTTTCCTGATGACAGTATGATTTCTGATCTCTTTAATATGGCTGTATTTGATGATCAATCACTAGTTCAATTTATTCATAGAAATTTAGCTTATTTAATAGTTGCATTATATTTTTACATACTTTTCTTTGTTTTAAAAAGTGGAAATCTTAATTTAAGAGTTCCAATTTTTGTTATTGGAATTAGTTTATTATTTCAAATTGTTTTGGGAATACTTACAATTTTATCTGGAGTAAAAATGCTTTATGCATCTCTACACCAGATAAATTCTATTTTAATAATACTTTCAACTTTGTATTTTCTTTATATTACAAAATATAAAGAGGTTATTTATTAGTTTCTATTTGTTGACATTAAAACCTCAAATTAGCTAACGGCTTTTAAATTGCCTTTAGAAGATTTGTTCAATGCTTGATCTAAATCCTCAATAATATCATCAATGTGCTCAATACCGATACAAAGTCTTACATAACTTTGTGTAACACCTGATGCAGCTAGTTCTTTCTCATTTAATTGACTATGAGTTGTGCTCGCTGGGTGAATTGCTAAACTTCTAGCATCTCCAATATTAGCAACGTGATAAAACATCTTTAAAGACTCGATAAATTTTTTGCCAGCCTCAATTCCACCTTTAAGCTCGATGCCGATCATTGGTCCATTTCCACCTTTAAGATATTTTTTTGCTCTATCAGCAATTGGTTTATCGTGTTCAGTAGAATAAATAACTTTTGTAACTTCTTTATGCTTTTTAAGAAATTCAACTACATATTCAGCATTAGCACAATGTTGTCTCATCCTTAAAGCAACTGTTTCAAGACCTTGAATTATTGCAAAAGCATTATCTGGTGCCAATGCTGATCCTAAGTCTCTCAATAAACAAACTCTTGCTCTAACCGCGAAAGGCACATTAGCGCCTGTTAGTTCTGGAACAGCTTTCCCCCAAATTACACCGCCATAACTAGCATCAGGTTCATTAAACAATGGTTGTCTTTTGGGATCTGCGGTCCAATCAAAGTTACCACTATCAACGATACTTCCTGCTACTGCTGTTCCATGCCCACCTATATATTTTGTGAGCGAATGTATTACTACAGCAGCACCATGCTCTATTGGTTTACAAATGACAGGTGATGCAGTGTTGTCCATGATCAATGGTATATTATATTTTCTTCCAATGTCAGAGACCTCCTTTATTGGAAACACTCTTAAATATGGATTTGGTAAAGTTTCTCCGTAAAAAGCTCTAGTTTTGTCATCTATTAACTTCTCAAAATTTTCAGGATTACTTGGATCTGCATATCTTATTTCTATACCAAGTTTACTAAGAGTATGTGTGAATAAAGATACAGTTCCACCATAAAGATCAGTAGAACTAACTATATTATCGCCTGCTTGAGCAACATTAAGTATAGCAAAAGTTGATGCAGTTTGTCCTGAGGATACAGTTAAACACGCAAGACCGCCTTCAAGTGCAGCTACTCTTTTTTCCAGTACGTCATTTGTTGGATTCATTATACGTGTATAAATATTACCAAACTCTTTTAGAGCGAATAGGTTAGCAGCGTGCTCAGTGTTGTTAAACTGGTATGACGTTGTTCTATAAATTGGAACAGCTACAGCGTTAGTTGCTGGATCACTTCTATAGTCACCACCATGTATAGCTATAGTTTCAGGATTGTTTCTTTTTTTAGTCATTTTACTCCTTTTTTAGTGCTTCAACATTATGTTAGGCGCACAATACAGTTCAAATGCCTACCGATTATATCAATTTTATGAAATTTCCTTTTTAGCAGTTATAAGCCCGCAATAGGATCAAATCGGCATATAATTGATAGCATATAAGCTACATAATTCAAGCTAAATATAAAATTGACTTTGTAATTATTAATAGTATTAATCCACGCACAATGACAAAATTCACTAAAAAAGACCAATTAACTTCATCTTGGTATGAAATAGATGCGAAGAATGCAGTTGTTGGAAGATTAGCAACTATTGTTTCTAACATCATAAGAGGCAAGAATAAAACTACATATACTCCTCATATGGATGACGGTGACTTTGTAGTTGTTAAAAATATTGAACAAGCAAAATTTACTGGAAAAAAATTTCAAGATAAAAAATATTACAGACACACTGGTCACCCAGGAGGGATTAAAGTTACTACACCGGAGAAACTTCATGAAAAAAAACCAGGTGAAACTTTAAAAATGGCAGTTAAAAGAATGTTACCAGGTGGTGTATTAGGTAGAAAACAATTAACAAAATTAAAAATTTATGCTGGTAATGACCATCCACATTCAGCACAAAATCCTACAGTTATTGAGTTAGATAAATTAAATAGTAAAAATATAGCTAGAAACTAATATGGAAAATACTCAATCAGCATCAAAATCTCCTAAATTAAAATTAGATTTTAAAGATAGTAAATATGCTACAGGAAGAAGAAAAACATCAATAGCTAAAGTTTGGTTAAAAAAAGGCTCTGGTAAAATTTATGTAAACGGTAAATTGTTCAATGAATATTTCGCAGATGAAACACATAAAATGCAAATTACAAGACCTTTTGAAATTATTAATCAGGCTACAGATTACGATGTAAGATGTAGTGTAAAAGGAGGAGGACCAACAGGCCAAGCAGGGGCTATGGTTCACGGTATTTCAAAAGCTTTAGTATTATTTGATGAAAATCTAAAAGCCACCTTAAAAACAGAGAAACTTACTACCAGAGACTCAAGAGCAGTTGAAAGAAAAAAACCTGGTAGAAGAAAAGCTAGAAGAAGCTTCCAATTCTCTAAAAGATAATTTTTTTTTAATTTTTAACTGTTATAATAAAAAATGCCTAAGCTAAATGCATTAGTCGCTGGATCAACTGGATACATCGGTGTTCAATTAATTAAATTATTAGTTAAACATAGATATATTAATATTAAATTTCTTTGTGGAAATTCTTCTGTTGGTAAAAATATTAAATTTTACGATAAATCTTTGTCGAAATATAAATTACCAAAAATTATAAAATTTAATAAAAAACTATTAAATGATGTTCAGATTGTTTTTACAGCACTTCCAAATGGGGAAGCTCAAGATTTATCAAAACATTTAAGTAAAAATCATACTTTAATTGATCTTGCTGCAGATTTTAGATTAAACAAAGCCTCTGATTATTTAAAGTGGTACAAACAAAAACATCGCTCACCTAAGTTAATAAAGAAAAGTATTTATTTACTTCCTGAAATAAACAGAAAAGATATTAAAAAGTATAATATTATTTCATGTCCTGGTTGTTATCCAACTTCTATTCTTTTGCCACTTATTCCATTATTTAAGAAAAATCTAATTAAATTTAACAACATCATAATTGACTCTAAATCTGGATATTCCGGCGCAGGTAGAGGTGTGCACAAAAAATATAAAGATAAAAATCTATATGAGTCTTTGAGCGCATACGGAGTTGGTTTTCATCGCCATAATTCTGAAATAGATCAAATGTTAAAAAAATTTACTAAGAAAAAATTTCAATTTAGTTTTACTCCTCACTTATCACCAATGTTTAGAGGTATATTAAGTACTATTTATTTAGATCTTGAGAATAAAATTACTCCAAATACAATTTATAACGAATTGAGTAAATTTTATAAAAATAAAAAATTTGTAAAAGTACTAAAAAGAGATTCGTTAGTAAGTACTAACAATGTAATAAATACTAATAATTGCTATATCTCAATATGCAAATCAAAGTATAAAGATAAGGTAATAATTTTGTCTGCTATAGATAACCTAATAAAAGGGGGAGCTGGTCAAGCTGTGCAAAATTTAAATATAAAATTCAATTTTCCAGAAAAAACTGCACTATAATGATAATATTTTAATATGGATAATTTGATTAATATAGCAATTGTTGGACTCGGCCAAGTAGGTAATTATTTATTAAATGAGTTAAACACTAAAAAAAAAGATATAGAGCTTAAAACGTCCAAGAGAATTAGAGTAGTCGCTGTTTCCGCTAGAAATATTAATAAAAAAAGAAAATTTAAAGTTGATAAAAAAATATTTTATAAAAATCCTTTAGAAATTTTTAAGAAAAATAAAATTGATATACTATTTGAAGCCATAGGTTTATCAGATGGTATTTCAAAAAAAGTTGTTGAAACTGCTTTGAAAAATAAAATCCATGTTATTACACCTAATAAAGCCTTAATTTCAAAACATGGTAATGAATTAGCAAAACTAGCAGAAAAAAATAAAGTTAATTTAGAATTTGAAGCATCAGTTGCTGGAGGTATTCCAATATTAAGATCAATTAAAGAAGGATTAGCAACAAACAAAATATCAAAAGTTTATGGAATTCTTAACGGGACTTCAAATTACATTTTATCTGAAATGGAAAATTCAAATGAAAATTTTATAGATGTTTTAAAAAAAGCACAGATGCTTGGTTATGCTGAACCTGGCAATCCTAAATTAGATTTAAATGGTTTTGATGCGTTCGCCAAAGTAAGAATTTTGTCAGCTTTAGCCTTTAATAGTAAAATTTCAAAATATAAATGTTTAATGGAAGGAATAGAAAAAATTGAATTAAAAGATATTAAAATTGCAAATAAATTAGATTTGAGAATTAAGCTTCTTGGTATTTCTGAGTTAAAGAATAATCAACTTTTTGAAACAGTTCATCCATGTTTAGTTAGTAAAAAATCATATATTGGTAACGTTAATGGTGTAATGAATGCAGTTATACTTGAAGGTAAACCAGTTGGTGAAAGTGTATTGCAAGGGGAGGGAGCTGGACCAGGTCCTACTTCTTCATCATTACTTTCTGATTTATTATCTATTTTGCGTGGAAATATTAAAAAACCTTTTGGTGTTAGTGTTTCTAAGCTTAAATCTTTAAAGCCGTATAATGTAAATAATTATGTTAATTCATTATATTTAAGGTTCGAAGTAAAAGATAAATCCGGTGTATTATCTCAAATAACTAATCGTTTAGCTAAATATAAAATTTCAGTTAAAAGGCTAATCCAGACACCTGATAAGAAAAACAATAAGGCAACAATAGTTATTATAACTCATAAAACAACAGAAACTAATATTCATAATTGCCTGTCAATTTTTAAAAAAAATAAAAATATTTTAAAAACACCAACATTAATTAGATTGCTTGGTTAATGGAAATTTATTTAAAACTTTTTGAAGTTTTATTTCCAGTATTCCTAATAGTAGGTCTTGGATATCATTTGGGTAAAAAAAATCCCGATTTTGATACATCATTTATAACTACATATGCTGGTAATTTTGGAACTCCAGCTCTCGTTATTTTTGCTATTACAGCAGGTGGAGTAACTTTTGAGTTATTTAGTGAATATTTTGGTTACGCAATTATCTTATTAACATTATTTGGGATTATAGGTTTAATTTTTCTTGTTCTTATGAAGAAAGATTATATTCGTGAATTACCAACTTTTATTTTACCAAATACTGGAAATATGGGTATTCCGATTTGTTTATTTGCCTATGGTGAATTAGGAATGGGTATAGCAGCTGCAATTTCATCTCTAATTGTTTTACTCCACTTTACCTTAAATATTTTTTTAGCAAAACGAGCCTTTGATTTTAAAACAATATTAAAAAGCCCATCATTTTATGCAATTTTAATAACAGTCCTCTTTTTGTATTTTGAAATTCCATTTCCTCAATTTGTATTAAACACAGTAATGCTTTTAGCTTATGGAATGATTGTAATGATCCTTATGTCTTTAGGTGTTGCTCTTACACAAATGAAAGTATTTTCTTTTAAAGATGCTTTAATAACTTCTTTTGGAAGAGTAATTATAGGTCCTATTATAGGATTTGCTGTTATAAAATTTTTTAATTTATCTGGTATACCAGCTGGTGTTCTGTTAATTCAGTCTTGTATGCCTAGTGCAATTTTGTGTTATTTGATTGCGCACATGTATTCTCCTAAAGAAATTGTAGATAATATATCTAGTACAATTGTAGTATCTACAATCATGTCCTTATTCACCATTCCGATTACTTTATTCTTTGCTTTAAAATACTTCTATTAAGAGATATCTTTCTTTTATGAAGGCTATAATTTTAAATGCATCTGCTTGGATGATTGTTCCTGTAATGGATGCTTTTGCTAAATATTTAAGCTCATCTATGGATGTTTTACAGATAACGTGGGCAAGATATTTTTTTACTGTAGTCTTTACATTATCCCTAATGCTTATCTTTTATAGGCATTCATTAGTTTGGACGAAAAAACCAGCCCTTCAATTAATTAGAGGATTAATTTTTGTTTTTTCTACTTATTTATTCTTTTATGCAATATCGGAAATTTCACTTCCTAAAGCCTTAACCTTAGCTTTTGTTGCTCCAATTTGTGTTACAGCCTTATCTCCATTTTTTTTAAATGAGAAAGTAGGGGTGAAGAGGTGGACTGCTGTATCATTAGGATTTATTGGAACTTTAATTGTAATCAGACCTGGCTTTATAGAACTTAATTTAGCTACCATGGCTGCTTTAGGTAATGGAATTTGCTATGGGTTTTATCTTATTATTACGAGAAAGCTCAGTACCTCTGATAATCCTCTTTTAACCCTTTTACTATCGGGTTTAATAGGAACTATAATAATTAGCTTATTTATGCCCTCAGTATGGGTTAATCCTACGTCAAATCAGTGGATTTTAATGGCTTTAATCGGCCTTATAGCCTCTGTAGCGCATCTTTTTCTCATATTATCTCTCAAATACGCTGATGCCTCTAAATTAGCTCCTTTGGGCTACACAGAGATAATTACCAATATATTAATTAGTTACTATTTCTTTCATGAATTACCTGATAACTGGACTTATTTAGGTTTATTTATAATTGTTCTAAGTGGTCTATATATTTCAAGAAGAGAATATTTACTCACTAGTTCTAATTAATAGTAAATAGATAGTTACTAATATATAATGTAATACTTTAATATATATAATTAAACTGTTGTAATTATTATATTTTTTAATATTTGATATATAGATACATTAATACAAATTATCAAATAAAATACTATTATCTTAAATAGATAAAGACATAAATAGCAATGTTAATAAAGAAAATAGACAATAATACTTAAAAGTGTTTAATACCAATGGTTTTATTAGGTAATTAAACACTAAATTCAAAATTCTTATTTTAATAAGTGAGTAGGGGAACAAAAAATTTTAAAAATTCTATAAAAATTGATACTAAATTTAGCCTTGGTATCATTGAAAAGTAGAGCAATGCAGTTATAGAATATATGTTTTAAACGGCCATAGAGGTGCTTTATTTTGTTATATCTCGATATATAGTGCAACTGAAGGGTGAATATTACTATTTATGTTTAAATAAGCTTAAATATTGAAAAAACGTTGATTTCACTAGTCTTTTTCACCATAAAATAGGCCAAAAAAGCCACTAAATATCAACTTTTTCGGATCTCAATAAACGCAGTTTTGTCTTAATTCCACCTCTCCCTGAGTATCCACCAAGGCCTCCATCGGACCGAATTACTCTATGACAGGGTATTTTGGGGGCATAAGGGTTTTTTCCACATGCATTAGCTACAGCACGCGCTGATTTAGGGCTTTTTATAGCTATTGCTACCTGTTTATAGGTTTTAACAGTGCCTTTTGGTATAGTTTTAAGGTAATTCCAGACTTTTAATTGAAATTTAGTACCTTTCATCAATAAAAATTTAAAATAATGAAACAAACTATAAAGAAAACAGTTAAAATTGAAAGATAAATAGTTTCAAGAGTTTTTCCAGATTTTCTATAATTAATAAAGCTTAATATTGCAAAACCAAAAGATGTTATTAAGAAATATATCGGTTCAATTACTCCGTCTATGCCCATTTATAGGTTATATTTCATCATTATTGAGCTCGCAATATCATTAATTGTCCCTAAAAAATGACTAATTATTTTATTTGACATTAGAAAACTCTTAATATATTACTAGTGATAATTAATTGTTATCAATAGTAATTATATGAATGAACTTACAACAGATCTAAAATCGCTTCATGAGGCAACTCTAAATAATCTTAAAAGCTCTAAGGCAATCAATACTTTAAGAGCCTACAAATCTGACTTTAATGACTTCGGAGCTTTTTGTGTAAAGCATGGTTTAAATTCTTTACCAACAGAACCAAAAATCGTTTCCTTGTATCTAACTCATCTAGCTAAAAACTCAAAAATAAGCACTTTAAGACGAAGATTGGTATCAATAAGTATGGTTCATAAGCTTAAAGGACATTATCTAGATACGAAACATCCAATTATCGTCGAAAATTTAATGGGAATAAGAAGGGTGAAAGGAAGTATTCAGAAAGGTAAAAAACCTATATTAATCAATCATTTAAAATTAATTATTGATGTAATAAATCAACAAAAAACTGAGGAAATAAAAAAACTTAGAGACAAATCAATAATCTTAATTGGCTTTGGAGGAGGCTTTAGAAGATCTGAACTCATTTCAATTGATCATGAGGATTTAGAATTTGTTACTGAGGGTCTAAAAATTACTATCCAAAGATCAAAAACTGATCAATTTGGAGAAGGAATGATTAAAGGACTTCCCTACTTTGATAATGAAATTTACTGTCCTGTTACAAATCTAAAAAAATGGTTAGAAATTTCGAAAATTAAGTCTGGACCTATTTTTAGAAGATTTTCTAAAGGTTTATTATTAACAGAAAAAAGATTAACTGACCAAACTGTAGTTTTATTAATGAAAGAGTATTTAAACCTAGCAGGTATCGAAAACAAAAATTTTGCAGGTCATAGCTTAAGATCAGGTTTTGCAACAGTAGCAGCTGAATCTGGTGCTGATGAAAGAAGTATTATGGCTATGACTGGTCATAAAACAACTCAAATGGTTAGAAGATATATTAGAGAAGCTAATATATTTAAAAATAATGCACTAAATAAAATAAAAATTTAATTTAATAAATTAAATTGATATCCAGGACTCAGGCCAAAAATCTAAATTATTTGAAGAATTAATATTTTTAGGTCTAATGCATATTTTATTTTTATTATTAGATAACCAAGCACCCCACCAACTAAAAGTCGAAGGACCAACAATGAAATATTTACACTGTGTTAATAAATAAAAATCATTTAAAATTTTATCTTCTGGATTAATTACATATAGAAATTCATTAGTTGGAAAATATTTTTCAAGACCTGTAAAATCATTGCTCCATAAAAGAAATTTAGGATTATGTACTTTAGATTTAATAAATTTAATTGATTGATGAATATAATCTACAGTTTTAGTAACAAAATGTTGAGATTTACTAATTGAATATTGGTCAAATTTATTACTCATTCTTTCAGAGTATCGATTTTGTCTAACACTTATCGAGACAACGTTATGCTTCCTAATAATATCTAGGTATTTATTATTACTCAAATCTTTTTTAAATGAAAATTCATTTAAAAGATCATTTCTATAATCTAAGAAATATTTTTCTGATTCAAAGTTTCCATCAATATAAATTTTATTATTAAAATTATTTAATTTTATAGAACTAAATTTTGTTAATTTATTTTTATCTTTTGGTTCAAATAAAAAAGATTTTTTTTTTTTTAAAAATTCACATTTAATTTTAATTTTTTTAATTAAATTCCTGTAACTATTAGAAAATATCCAATCGGATGGAGCCATTTTAGATGATATATTAAAATTATTAAGCATAAATGATCTAATATTATTTTTATAGTATCCACTGTATGGGTCTAAACATAAGTTAAAATCAAATTTTTTTGAAATTGCGTAAGCATTTGCATACATAAACAATTGATTTCCTAATCCTTCAGAGATTTTTGCTATTATTATTCTGTCCATTAGATTAAATTTTATAATAAATAAATTTAAGTTTATTAATTAAGTAATCTATAAACATTTCAAAATTCATCTTTGGATTATTTAATGGACCATTGTAAGAATTGTAACCATCACCTTTTAAATAATATTTCCTAAAATACCTTGGGTTAAAACCATATTTAAGAGTGAAACTTTTAGTCCCATTATTCAATTTAATCATACCTTTTCGAGTTGTTACAGAACTAAAATGATATACCTTAAATTTTGAAATTGTTTTAAAAACCCTAACATTTTTGTTCCATAACTTCATACAAAAATCAGGATCTGAGCCATCTCCAGGATTAAATTCCTCACTAAATCCCCCTACACTTTTCCATAAATCTTTATGTATCAAATGTGGTGCCCAATGAGATCCTTGTAAATCCTTACTCATGTCATTTTTACAAAATTCATCAAATTTTTTTTCATCAAAATTTTCAGGCGCTGATCCACAATCAAAATTTATGAGTCCACTATTAACCGATACGTTTGTACCAGTTAAATAAAATAAATTATCTGGAAATTTGTTAATTTCATTTTCTAAATATAAATCCCAATTTTTACAAAAAAACATATCATCATGAGCATAAAGAATATAATTTGAATTAGCTAACTCAGCAGCTTTATTTAAAGAGCTGCATAAACCAATATTATTTTCACTGTATGTAAATAACAATCTATTCTCTTTTGCAAAATTCAGAGTGCCATCTGAACCGTCATTAATATGAAGTATTATTTGATGATCATAAAATGAGTTTTTTTTTAACGACGATAAAAAAAAATTAAGATAATTGAGATTATTAAAAGTAGGGACTATTATAGAGATTTTCATCAATAAAGATTAGCGTCCTTACCTAGAGATTTGTCTATAATATATTTTGTAGTCTTTAATTCATTAAATAATTTAAAATATTTTTTTCTTCCAGCTGATGCTATTTTCGATCTTAAATGATCATTTTTTTTATAAAAGTTAATTTTATTTGTTAAATCATTTATGTTTTCGTACATTACTATTTCATTTTTATTAAACATATCATCTAGTTCAGTTTTTTTATCAACAAATGTTAGCAATCCATTACCCATTAGAGAGGCAATTCTATTACTTGAGTAATGTTTTGTTGGAAGTCCTCTGCTCAAATTTAATCCCATTTTTGAATTAATTAACGCTTTATAAAAATCGTTACCCCATATTGGTTCTTTATTTTGAAAACCATAAAAATCATAATCAATATTTTCTAATTTCTTTATTAGATTGTTTAGAAAATGTATTCTTGAGTCATTTTTACCTTTTTTTAAAGTAGCTCTATTAACACCGTGGCTCATTGCATAAAACAGATCTTTAATTGGATTTTTTTTTGAAACATCAAAACACTCAATATTTTTATCAACTGGAATAAATAAAAAATGTAAATTTTTTATATTAATTTTTTGTCTTTTTAAAACACTTGGGTGAGTTGTAACAAAATTATGATCTACAATTTCTGAATATTTATTTATATTTTCTATATTTTTTTTCGAATAATTTAAACTTTTCATAACTGGATCTTCATTCCATTGGGAAATTATTAATTTCTCATTTAGATTTTTGAATTCTTTAATAGTATCAGTTGATATATTTTGCGTATGTCCAAAAAAAATTAAGTCAGGACTATAATTTTTTGACGTATTAACTAAATAATCTTGAAATTTGTCAATGTTTTTTGCTTGAAATATGTTTCTATTTTGTCTAATGAAATCGCGATCACTAATTTCCAGAACATCATGTCCGTTTCTAATGAAACCATTTGTAAATTTCTTCCCTAATGAAATATTATAAAGTCTATGAAAATTTTTTTGTCCAGTGTTATAAATGTTTATAATTCTTAATTTATTTCTTATATAATTAAGGCTAAAATTTTGAATTAAACTTTCTCTGATTCTATCAATAAATTCAGAATTATCTTTAACAAGATGTTTAATATTCTTAAAACCATTATTTTGTATTTTTTTTCTTAATTTTGGATTTAAAATTAATTTTTTAATTTCTTTATATAGTTCGTTTGAATTTAATTTTTTTAAAATAATACAGTGATCTGTAGTTTCGGGTAAACCACCTCTATTAGATATAATAGTTGCACATGCCCTTGATGATGATTCTAGCGCAGTTCTACCGAAAGGCTCTTCCCACCTTGAAGGTACAACTGCAATTTCTGATTTATTTAAAAATTTTAAAACTTCATTATGTTTAAGAAAACCTAATTCTTTATGATTGTGGTGATTGATAACAGGTCTTTTTCTATCTTCATCTCCAATAGAATAAGCTTTCCATTCTTCATACTCATCTAGTACTTTAGTTATCGCATCTTTATAAATGTCATAACCTTTTGATGTGTTTAGCTTGCCGACAAATGTAATTTTTTTATCTTTTTTATTTGGTTTGTTTATTTTATGAATGCTCGGGTAAACAATTTCGGTTTTGTCTGAAAGTTTTTTATCTAAATCTATAAAAAATCTATCTTGAACCCATTTACTTACAAATATTATTTTATCTAAACTTATAAGTAAATTTAACCTTTCATTTGATGTCTTTGATCCGTTCATTGATAATGGATCGTTGTGGAAATATAAAATAAATTTTGAATTAATTTCTTTTTTTAAATAATTAAAGATTAATGGTCTATTATGTATTTCTATAATATCAAAATTTTCATTTTTAATTTTAGTTATTATATTTTTGCAATATTCTTTAGTTGTACTTGATAGTTTTGATTTAAGATTGTTTATATCAATATTTATATAATTTTTTGTTAAGTAATCTTTTGTATTTGTATTTCCAAATATGAAATTTGTATCTTGATGTTTTGAATATTTAAAAAAATCGCAAACCCATATTGCTGCTGCTTGAGCTTTAGATATAGTGTAATTTTCTTTATACGGAAGTATTGTTGCAATTTTCATATACTACTATTTAGTCTTTTTAATATGGATGATCTTTTTTTTCTATCTTTTTTAAGCGAATATTCAAATGATAGGGCTTCAGATTTAGATAAAAACCTTTTTTTATAAATTATTTTCCATTTATAACCTCGTGTAGCCTTTGCTCCTTTGGAGGAATTGTGCTTATTTAATCTTAAATTTACATTTGTTGAATAACCAACATATGTTTTGTTTAAATATCCGTTTAAAGTTTTAAGAATATATACATAATGGTACATTTTTTTGGCGGTCCCTAGGGGAATCGAACCCCTCTTTCGAGGATGAAAACCACGTGTCCTAACCGATAGACGAAGGGACCGAATTGCTGCTTTTTATTGTAAAATCAATAATTAATCAAGCTTTCATTATATTTTTTGTTTCTGTTTTATGATCTTTTTTAGTCCAGATGATTTATGTGTCACTAAAGTCTCTGAAATAAATTCATTACCTTGAATTTCTATACCTGAAACTAGGTCACCAGAAGTAATGCCAGTTGCACAAAAAATAGAATCGCCAGAAACTATTTCACTTAATTCATATTTTTTTTTTAAATCATTTATACCCATTTTTTTTGCTCTAGATTTATCTTCATCAGTTTTAAATAAAAATCTTCCTTGAAAGCTACAACCAAAAGAATCTAAAGCTGAAGCAGCTAATACACCTTCTGGCCCGCCTCCAATACCCAAAAATATATCAACATTGTGCCTATTATCTGTAACTAATAAAGCTCCAGAAACATCACCATCTGAAATTAATTTTAGCTTAACTTTTAATTGTTTTAGCTCATCAATTATTTTAGTATGTCTTGGCCTATCAAGTATACATGCGGTGATGTCTTCAGGATTTTTATTTAAATAGTCACTTAAATTACTAATATTTTTTTTGACTGAATAATCTAAATCAATAATATTTTTTTCTTTTACTCTTGTTGAAATTTTCTCCATATACGTTTCGGGTGCATTTAATAAATTATTTTTTTCTGAAATAGCAATTACTGATAGTGCCCCAGGGAGGTTGTTTGCAGCAAAATTTGTACCTTCTAAAGGATCAACAGCTATATCTAGTTCAGGTCCTTTTTGATTGCCAACATTTTCACCAATATATAGCATTGGTGCCTCATCTAATTCGCCCTCACCTATAACAATTTCTCCCTGAATATTCATTTTATTTAACTCTGATCTCATTGAGTCTACTGCAGCTTTATCAGCTGCAATTTTATCTTTTTTTCCAACTAAATATGAAGATGATAAAGCTGCTTTTGAGGTAACTTTAATAAATTGATCAACAAAATTTTTATCAATTGCCATTAAATTTTTTCATCAACTAAATCTTCTTGATTTATTTTAGACTCAAATTCTCTTAAACGTTTATAAACACTAGCAAGTTCTATAATAGTAGGCCAAGCTTTTAATAAATATTGCATAGATCCTTCAACTCTTCCAAAAGCTCTTATAATTTGCTGCATAACACCTAAAGTTACAACACCCGCAACTATAGCTGGAGCTAAAAAAACATATGCAGATAAAACATTAGCTTGTAAATAAGCAATTCGCCCAATATTAAAATATAAATATCTCAAATAACTTAAAAAATGAATTTTACGAACATCATCAAATAATTCATCTATTGTTTTTGGTCTTACATTGCCATCATCCTCTGCAATAACTAAAATTTTTCTATATGCAGCTTCTTGTTTTTGTAAATCATATTCGATTCCAACTAGTCTTAATATTAAGCCCAACACAATTAAGAAAACAGTTCCCCCAATAGTCCAAATCAATGCCCCCACTATTAGTCCATATTCCCATTCTCCAAAAAAGAAAATTGGGATTCCGACACTTAAACCAAATAATATGGGAATAAATTGTATCAAAATCATTATAGACTCTATTAAACTTGTGCCTAATCCCTCCATTATTCTTGTAAATTTAATTGTATCTTCTTGAACCCTTTGCGATGCGCCCTCAATTTTACGTGCTTTGTCATATACAGAGTGATACCACTCAACCATCGATGTTCTCCATCTAAATAAATAATGAGCTGTAAAGAAACTAATAGCTACATAAACAGCAATATACATTGCCGCCAAGGTAATAAATGAAAATAGGCTTGCAAAATATTCTTCAATAGAAACTGCATTTGGTTCTGCAAGAGCCTTCTGAATCATGTCATAAAAGACACCAAACCACTCATTTATTTTGACATCTATTTCAACTTGAACCCAAAGTGATGAAAGAATAATAAAGGAACCTATCCAAGACCAATAAAACCAACTCCTTTCTGTGAAAAATCTAAACATTTTTTATTTAAGAAAATTATCAGCGTAGGATTTTTTTACAGTTTTCCTTTTTCTTGGTTCAATTAATTCAAAATCAATTTTCTTTTTTTTTGCATAATTAATCGCAAGCTCTTTAGAAGAAAACTCTAACTTTAGCTCTGTATAAGTATCAGAAGAACTTTCCCAACCCATCAAAGGATTTTTTGTAGGATCTTCAGTTTTATACTCCAATATCCATTTATTGGTTTTAGCCAAACCCGATTGCATTGGATTTTTATTAGGAATATAAATAATAGCTTTTTTCATAACAGATGGTCGGAGTGGCAGGATTCGAACCTGCGACCCTCTGGTCCCAAACCAGATGCGCTACCAGGCTGCGCTACACTCCGATCCGAGTACTAATACAGCAGTTATTGATAATTTCAATGTATAAAGACACCAAAATTAAAAGAAATTTGACTAAAATCTGGTATATAACGAAGCATGATAATTACTTGTCCAAATTGTAACAAGCAATTCAAAATTGATAATTCTTTAATACCGAATGAAGGTAGGGATTTGCAATGTGGATCATGTAATCATGTTTGGTTTTATAATATTCAAGAAAAAAATAATGAAGTACTAGAGTTAAAACAGGAAATTATCAGTGAAGACATTGAAACAAAAGCTGAAAATAAAGAGGATAAAATAGAAGAGAAAGAACAACAAGAAGAAATAGTTAAAACTGAAATAAATAATAAAAACAAAGAAAAAAATTCAGAAAAACAAAAAAATACAACTGCACTTAAAAAAACAGAAAATAAGGGAAGTAAGTTTTTTTCTTATTTAATAGTACTTATTATATCTTTTGTAGCATTAATTATCTTTCTAGATACTCTAAAAACTCCACTAATTAATATTTTTCCAGGATTAGAAATTATACTATTTAACCTTTTTGAAACATTGCAAGATATAAAACTATTTATTATAGACCTAATTTAATTTTTTATGATTAATTATATATCTAAGCCTTTTAGATGGTTTTTTAAATTAGAAGCTGCAAGTGGACTTGTATTGTTGTTTGCTGCAATAATTGCATTATTTATAAGCAATTCTGGGCTAGCAGATTTATATTTTGCTACTTTAAATAAGTATTTATTCATAGGTATTAATAATTTTGGATTAAAATTATCAGTATTGCATTGGATCAATGATGCCTTGATGGCAATCTTTTTTTTCTTTGTTACTTTGGAAATTAAAAGAGAATTTTTACAAGGTGAACTTTCTAATATTAAACAAGCTTTATTACCAATAATAGCTGCAGTAGGTGGTATGTTGGTTCCTGCACTGTTTTATGTTTTTATAAATTTAGGTGATAGTGAAACTTTAAATGGATGGGCAATTCCATCAGCTACAGACATTGCTTTTTCTTTAGGAGTTTTATCTTTATTAGGTAAAAGAGTTCCTTTATCATTAAAAGTATTTTTAACCGCTTTAGCTATAATTGATGATTTAGGAGCAATAGTAATTATAGCCCTATTCTACTCCGGAGATTTGAGCATTAAGTATTTAACTTTAATGTTATTAGCGTTTATTGTTTTGTTATTAATTAACAAATTTAACATTAAAAAGTTTCTACCTTACTTGGTTGTAGGACTTTTTCTTTGGGATTTTACACATAACTCAGGAATACACGCAACGATTGCTGGAGTTTTGTTAGCTATGACAATTCCTCATAGAAAAAAAGAAAAAGATTTTTCTTTATTAATAAAAATTGAACACGCAATTAGTCCATATGTTGCTTTTGGAATAATGCCTTTATTTGCATTTGCAAATGCTGGAGTATCTCTTGAAGGTTTATCGTTCGCTTCATTACTTGATAAGGTTCCCCTTGGAATCGTATTAGGACTATTCCTTGGTAAACAACTAGGTGTTTTTGTGTTTTCTTATGTCTCAATAAAATTGAAAATAGCTCAAATGCCAAACGATACAAGTTGGTACAATTTTTATGGTGTAGGAGTTCTTACTGGAATTGGTTTTACAATGAGTTTATTTGTTGGAAACTTAGCTTTTGTTGAAAACATGCAATATATGGATGGTGTAAAAATTGGGGTATTAACTGGATCGTTGTTGTCAACTTTATTTGGTTATTTTTTAATATTACTTACACCAAATAAACCTAATAAATGAGAAAAATAATATTTTTATTTTCTATAATTATGTTTTTTTTTAAAACTTCAGCAACTGCTAACTACGAAAAAAAAATTTATGATTTTAGTATTGAAAGTATAACTGGCGAGACAATTAATTTTAAAGATTACAAAAATAAAGTTATTTTAGTTGTAAATACTGCAAGTTATTGTGGATTTACAAAACAATATGAGGAATTACAAGAATTATGGGATTTATATAAAGAAAAAGGTTTAATTGTTCTTGGTGTTCCATCCAATTCGTTTAATCAAGAAAAAAATAATAATGCTGATATAAAAGAATTTTGTGAAGTAAATTTTAATATTAACTTTCCTCTGACAACATTAACTGAAGTTAAAGGTAAAGATGCGCATGAACTTTTTAAATGGGCAAAAGAAAATCATGGTAAATCAGCAGAACCAAAATGGAATTTTCATAAAATCTTAATTAATAAAGAAGGCAAAGTTCAAGATACATTCGCATCATTTACAAAACCAACTTCAAAAAAAATAATTAAAGCTATAGAAAATATTTTATAAGTTTATTGTTAATCCATCATGTGCTGGAATAATATTTTTAGGCATCATTTTTTTAAGCACTTTATAATCTAATATTGGTGATAAATTAGTAAGAATAGCTTTTTTTGGTTTGAATTTTTTAATAACAGAAAGTGAAGTTTCTAAATTAAAATGTGATGGATGATAATTGTACCATAAGCAATCAATAATTAAATATTGAAGATTTTTGAAATATTTATGATCTTTGTTATAAATTTTACTTACATCACTTATATAAGCTAATTTTTTATTAATAATAAAGCAATTTGATTTTACTTTACCATGTTCTACCATAATTGATTTAATAGTAATTTTTGTATTGTTATTTTTTGTAAATATTTTTTTTGGCAGTTTATTAAGTTTAAGAGTTGCTGGATATTCTTTTGAATAACTTTTAAAAATATAAGAAAATGTAGTATTGAGATATTTGGAGGTAAATTTATCAGCGTAAACATCAAGTTGTTTTTTGCTATTTATATAAAAAGATCTCAAATCATTTATTCCATGAGTTTGATCACCATGCATATGAGAATATAATACTTTATGAATTTTTTTTATTTTATGTCTTAAAAGCTGCTGACGTAGGTCAGGAGACGTATCTATAAGAATATTTTCATCTGTGGTTTTAATTAATGCTGAACATCTTGTTCTATAATTTTTTTTATTATTAGGATCACAATTTCCAAAGAAACCATCTGGTCTTGGTACACCCATTGAACTACCACAGCCTAAAATAATAAATTTCATTAATTTCAATTAAAAAATAGTTTATTAAAGTTATCTGTAGTTTTTTTTATAAGATCTTTTTTGGATATATTTTTAATTTCAGCTAATTTTGTAGCAGTAAAATCAATGAATGATGGTTCATTTTTTTTTCCTCTTTTAGGAACGGGTGCTAAAAAGGGACTATCAGTTTCAATTAAGATATTATCCATTGGAATAGATTTGAATGTATCTTGTAATTCCAATGAGTTTTTAAAAGTAATGATACCGCTTGCTGAAAAGAATGAATTTAAAGTCATTAGTTTTTCTGAGAATTCTTTAGACCCAGTAAAACAATGCATCAAAATTTTAAGGTTTTCATTTTTATATTCATTTAAAATCTCAAAAGTCTCTTTTTCTGCGTCTCTTGAATGAACAATTAATGGAATACTGGTTTTTACGGATGCATCTATATGTTCTTTAAAACTTGCTATCTGTTTATCTTTTTCACTATTATTATAATAAAAATCTAACCCAGTTTCTCCAATTCCAATAATTTTTGAGTTTTCATTGAGACTTTCAATGATCTGCTTTGAAGTGATAATATCTTTAGAGCTTTCATGAGGATGAATGCCAATAGTACCATAGATCATCTCATCTTTATTAATTAAATCTTTTACTCTAGAAAAACTTTCAAACGAAGTTGAGATAGTTAATAATTTTTCTATACCAACTTCTTTTGATCTTTGTATTACATTAGCTAAATCACTTAACAATGGTTCATGATCTAGATGGCAGTGTGAGTCAATCATTGTTTTTCTCTATTTTTTTAAAAAGTATATCTATTTTATTAATATTATTACCTTTTGTTAAATACTCATTATTAGAAACTGAATCTAATTTTATATTTTTTTCTTCAATATCAAAAATCTTTAATGCCTTTAAAGATGATTCAGGAATAATTGGATATAGTAAAAAACTTATTTTTCTTACAATTTCTAAAGTAGTGTAAACAATAGTATTTAATCTAATTATATCGTCTTTCTTTTTCCATGGTTCTTGATCATTAAAATATTTGTTAGCTTCAAAAAGAGAATTTACAATATAATCAATGTAAAAATTAATATTTTGATTGTCAATTTGTAACCTAATATTATCTAAATTATCTTTATACTTATTTAGTATTAGTAAATCTTCATCATGAAATTTAATTTCTAATGGAATTTTTCCATTACAATTTTTTATTGCAAAAGCAGTTACACGTTGACATAAATTTCCATAATTGTTGGCTAGATCACTATTAATACAATCTTCTAGTCTTTCTTGAGATATATTTCCATCATTCCCAAAAGAAACTTCTTTAATTAAGTAGTACCTTAAAGGATCTAGACCATACTCTTTAATTATTTCAAGTGGATCAAGAATATTTCCTTTAGATTTAGACATTTTTTCTTCCCCTGATAATATCCATCCATGCCCAAAAACTCTCTTTGGTAAATCAATTTTTGCTGCTAATAAAAAGGCAGGCCAATAAACAGCATGGAACCTAAGTATATCTTTTCCAATTAAATGTATTGAAGCTGGCCAAAATTTTTTAAACAAATCATCATTTGTATTAGGATAGTTTAATGCACTCAAATAATTTGTTAAAGCATCGAGCCAAACATATATCACGTGGTTTTTATTATTTGGAACAGGTATGCCCCATGAAAAACTTTTTCTACTAACAGAAAGATCTTTAAGACCACTTTTTACAAAACTAATAACTTCATTTTTCCTAGATTGAGGAGCAATAAAATCCGGATTAGCTTCATAATATTTTAATAACGGTTTTTCCCACTTTGAAAGTCTAAAAAAATAAGATTCTTCCTCAATCCATTCAACAGGAGATTTTGATGATATAGCAATTTTTTTTCCATCTAATTCCTCAATTTCATCTTCGTTATAAAAGGCTTCATCTGATACTGAATACCATCCAGAATAGTTTGATAAGTATATATCATCATTTTTTTCAAGTTCATTCCAAAGATGTTGAACTGTTTTTTTATGTCTAGCTTCTGTAGTTCTTATAAAATCAGTATTAGATAAATTCAAAGTATCTGAAAGATCTCTAAAGGTTTGACTAATTTGATCACAAAACGCTAAAGGCTCCTTCCCTGCTTTTTCTGCAGATCTTTGAATTTTTAATCCATGTTCGTCTGTACCAGTAAGAAAATGAACTTGATAATCATCAATTATTTTAAATCTTGCAAAAAAATCTGCGATAATGCTTGAATAAGCATGACCCATATGAGGCTTAGCTGAAGGGTAGTAAATTGGCGTAGTAATATAATAAGTTTTATCCATTTAGTATTTTATCCTCAAATTCCATAAATAATGTTTCCTCATCTAAATTATAAATTCTAGTATTATTAATTTTTTCTAAAAAATAATGGTATGACTTTAGTAAATTAATATTTTTGCTAGATATATTGTTTCTAAAATAAAGTTCAATAAAAGAATAAATGATTTCAATAATTGATTTATCTTTTTTATAAATTTTATTTTTAATTATGGTTGTTAGTGTTGTGTTTAAATCAAAATTAACAAGATCTAAGTCATATTCTTCAGATAACTTAATTAATTTAAATAATTTTCCAGGAGTTGCATAATAATCAAATAACTTGTTATTGATAATAGTATTTATGTTATCGTTTAATAATTGATTAACAATTCTAATAGACTGATCTTTAGTTAAAAAAACTTTGAAATTTAAACATCTAGATTTAAGAGTTGGTAGCACTCTTTTATTATTATTTATTAAAAAAAAATTTATATTTTCATTAGGTTCTTCTAAAATTTTTAACAAAGCATTAATGGAATTTAAGTTTAACAATTCAATATTATCAATTAAAACAAATCTCTTTTTATTGTTAAATGAGGATTTATTAAGATTTATTATCAATTCCCTAATTTGATTTATATCAATATTTTTTTTTTCCTCCAAGACATCAATTAAGTAAAAATTTGGATTAGATTTATTTAGTATAAGTTTGTATGACTTATTATCTGGATTAATTTTATTATTTTCATAATCATATGGATGTTCTTCATTTTCCGATAATACAAGATTAATTAAATGATATGCTAATGTTGATTTTCCAATACCTTTTTCACCAGATAAAAGAATTTTATTAGGCAAAGTATCGTTTTTAGATAATTTATATAATTGATTAAAAATTTCTTTGTGCTCAAATAAATTTATTTGAGTTATCGGATTTAAATTCATTTAATTAATTTTTTAATTTGATTTATTATTAAATCTTCATTTATTTTTATATCTAAATTAGAATCAATTACTTTGTATGATTTTTTATTCGATTTAGCTAATTTCAAAAAACCTTTTTGAACTTTATTATAAAAATTCATATCAAACTGATCATATCGATTGAGAGATTTCCTATTTTTTAATCTTTGAAATAGATTTTTTTTATTTACAACATTGAGAAAAGTAAAGTTTACTTTAATATTTTTTAATAGAAATTTATTTATGATATTTATAATGTTTAAATCAACACCCATACCATAATGCTGATATGCAATAGTTGAGTCTGTAAATCTATCAATCAGAATAATTTTTTTTTTGTATGATTTTTTTATAAGATTTATATTTTCACTACGCGCTGCTAAATATAAAAGTAAATCAGTATACATGTTAAAATTAGATTTTTTATTTAAAATTAATCTTCTTATTTTTTCAGAATTTAAACTACCACCTGGTTCTCTTATCTTTATATAATTAATTTTCTTTTTATCTAAATATTTAGATACTTTATTTATATGGTAACTTTTACCACTGCCCTCTATACCCTCAAAAACAATGATGGGTTTTTTAGACATCACCCCAAATTAAATAATTTATTGATTTTATTAATCTTGTAAAAAAATTAACTTTTTTAATTTCTTTCGATGAAAGTAAATCATACTCACCAACAAGTTCTTGATCATAAACAACTCTGAGTGTGGCTATTTTTTGATCTTTTTCAATTGGTGCTTCGACTGGTCCATCATACTTAACAACAACTTTTAAAAGTTTTTTTTTCGCTTTTTTGATTGTTTTATAAATATCTTCCTTTGTATATGCTTCCACACTATTCTCTTTTCCTAACCAAACATCAATTTTGTGTAATGGTTTATTAGCTTTAGCTATTTCTACAAGATCATAGTTGGTAAGACCAAATGTAAGTAATTTTGTGCTCTCTTTAGATCTAGCATTTTTTGAATTAAAACCACTTCCAACAGCAATCAATCTTCTGCCATTTCTATCTATTGATGATGCTAAAGAATATTTTTCAACAGCTAAATAGCCAGTTTTTATACCATCTGCTCCAAGATTTTTATAAAGCAAAGGATTTCTATTTCCTTGTGTTATTGGATCACCCCCTGTTCTATCCCACGTAAATTCTGTTTCAGCAAACATTTTGTAAAATTCTGGATGTTCTTTAATTAAATATCTAGACATTTTTAAAATATCTCTAACAGTTGAGTAATTATCGGGGTCATTTATTCCTGATGAATTAGAAAAGTTTGTATTATCCATTCCTAATTCTTTCGCTTTAGCAGTCATTAAAATTGCAAATTCCTCTTCAGTGCCCGCTATACCTTCGGCTAAAGCAATACATGCATCATTACCAGAAGCAACGATAATACCTCTTAGTAAATTTTCTACAGAGACCTGATCACCTACCATTATAAACATAGATGAATATCCGGATGTAGATAATCTCCAAGCTCTCTCTGATATTATGAATTTTTCATCTAAACTAAGATCGCCTGATTTTATTAGATCAAATGCAATAATTGCTGTCATTATTTTAGTCATTGAAGCTGGATAAATTGAAATATCTGGCTCTTTTTCATAGAGAATTTCTCCAGAATGGTAATCTTGTAAAATTGCAGTTCTTGCATTTACATCAAAATTAGCTTTTGAAACACTTGCTAATGAAAAACTAAAAAAAATTATAATTAATAATATTCTATACATCTTTTAATATCTCTATATTTTCAAAATTTAATACTTTTATTTCGTTAAATGATTTTTCTAGTTTTTTTATATCATTAAATGGACCCAATAATACCCTATATTTAGTTTTAGATAATTTCTTAATTACAGATCTTTTTATATTTGTCTCATCTTTTATTCTATTAACCATATTTTCTGCTGAGTCTCGGTAATAAAAATCTGCAATCTTTATTGAATATAAAAATTTATGCTTTTTTATTTTGACTTCTTTAGTCTTTTCTTTACCCAGATTATCTATGGTAATTCCGTCAACAGGAGCTTTTTCAGCTACACTTTTCTCTTCATCAAAAGTCTTTGCCTTTTTAGCTACAAATGTTGAACTTTTTGAGATTAAAACAAGATCGATATAAGGTTCTTTAGGGTCAAGTGATAACTCCTCAGCAATTCGTTGCGTAATTACAGAGTTATAAAAAGTAGAGAATTTAACGTTATTAGAGATTACTTCTGCTATAATGGATTTATCATTAATAGGATTGGTAATTTTAACAAATGAATTTTTTTTAATTTTATTATGAAAAATTAAAAGAGATCTATTATCAATTTTTTTAGATATTTTACTTCCTTTTTTTAATTCATCATCATAAATTAAAGCAAATCCAGTGTTACTATACTTTTGATCACTAATATAAACTAAGTTTTTATTATTTTGCTCAAATTGATTACATGCAGATAAAAAAAGCATAGAAATAATTAATATTAGTTTTTTAAAGTTCATTTTTAAATTTATCTTTTAATGTACAAACAGCTAAAGCAAATCGCAATGACCTATTCCATTTTAATATTATCTCATAGTTATCAAATACAATATAAGCTGGATTTAAAGTTTCGGCATCAGGTATAATATCTTTATCTGGAGTTATAATGGCTACATTGAGAGAGTTGTACTTGTTGTCTATTTGATCATTATTTTTAATAAATTTTCTAAAATATTTTAATTTTTTTTTATCATGAAGTTTTTTTGCAGAAATGTTCAAATATTTACTTGGTATATTGTCTGATAAATCTATTCTATAAAAACAAGGATTTTCACTTTTCCAGCCTATTTGATTTAAATAATTAGATGCGGAAGCATAAGCATCATTATTATTTTTTAAATCTATATATCCGTTGCCATCATGGTCAATAGCATAATTTTTCATTGTTGATGGCATAAATTGAAAAAAACCAAAAGCACCTGCCCAAGACCCATATAACGTTGTATAATCTATTTGATCATTTTCTATTAATCGCAAAAGTATTAATAATTCATTTGTAAAAAATTCTGATCTTCTTTTATCAAAACTTAAAGTTGCCAAAGAGGATAAAATATCCATTTTACCAACATACGTTCCAAAATTAGTTTCTATTCCCATTAGAGCTAATAGTAACTCTCTCTCTATATTAAATTCTTTTTCAACATTATTTATTAAGGTTGAATTTTTTTCATAAAATTTTCTTCCTAAAGAGACTTTTTTTGAAGATGTTCTTTTCGAAATATAAGTTTTAGTATCCTCATAAAATTCAGGCTGATACCTGTCATATTTTATTACATCTGATAAAAATTTAGTGTCAGACATAACTCTATCAAATGTTTTTTCTGAAATATTGTTTTCTAAAGCTATTTTTTTAAAATTTAATTTCCAATTTTCAAATTCTTTATTGATATCAGCAAACGAGAAATTAATAGAAATAAAAATAAAAAATAAAAAAAAATTAATTAGTTTCATGTAAATCCTTCAAATATATAATTACAGCAATCCAAATAAAAATAAAACTAACTAATTTTGTTATTGAAAAAGGTTCGTTGTAATAAAAATACCCTAATAAAAACTGAAAAGTGGGAGTTATATAAAATATCATGCCTGTCGGTCCTAAACCACAGAGTTCAACGCCCCTAACATATAAAAATAAAGGTATCACGGTCATAGGTCCAGCAAGATAAATAAATAGCATCATTGATGGATCGGATAATTGAAAATCATTATATCCTTTGCTTGCTATCAAATAAAAAGCCAACAGTGCAAATGGTAATATAAATAAACTCTCTATTAGAAGACCTACATCGGTATCAACATTAATTTTTTTTCTAACTAAATTGTAAAAACCCCAACTTAAAGCAACAATTAAACCAACCCAAGGCAATGATTTAATACTTACAATTATTAAAAAAAGGATAGATATAATTACTAACAGAATTGAAAAGACTCTTTTTTTATTTAGTTTCTCTTTAAAAAAAAGATAACCGAGCATTACGCTTAAAATTGGCATAATAAAATAACCAAAACTAGCATCTATAATTCTATTTGTTGCTATAGCATATATCCATACACCCCAATTTATAAAAATTAAAAAACCTGAGATAAATAAGTAAAATAAATTTGATTTATTTTTTACAATTTTAAAAAAAATATTCCATTTAGAGAAAAAAAATGTAGTCAGAATTAAAGTGAACGCTGTCCATAAACATCTATGAACTACTAATTCAATATGCCCAATATAAGCAATATATTTAAAATAAATTACACCAAAAAACCCCCACCAAAAAGATCCAAACCCAGCAAGTAATAAGCCTTTGTTAAATTCTTTATTCATAGGAAACCATGATGCATGTAATAAATAAGTTTATTAGACTATTTTATAGTTGAATTAAATAATTAAAATTATAAAACCTTGCTCACGGAGAGATGGCTGAGCGGTTGAAAGCACCGGTCTTGAAAACCGGCAAAGGGGCAACTCTTTCCTGGGTTCGAATCCCAGTCTCTCCGCCATCATTTTTGTGTATAGTTAAAATTTTTATATAAGAAATTTATATTATTATTTTCAAATTCAAAATCGGTTTTAAAACCATTGTAAAAATTATACAAGTTAGTGTCATCTATATTCAGTAGTTTTTCTAAATCAAGAAGATCATTTTCATTTAGATCATTTATATATTTTTTTGTAAATGCACCCAAAAGATTATCCATTTCTTTTGTACCTCTATAATTAGATCTGTAAATAATTTTTTTTTTTAATTCATCTATGTTGATCATAATAATTAGAATATATTAGTAGTTAATGAATAATAAAACAAATTATGAATATTTATTGTCAGATTTAAGTTCTTTAAAAGGTGTCGGAACTAAAACAAAAAATTTATTAAAGAAGAAAAATATTAATAATTTATTTGATTTACTATGGAAACTTCCAAAATCTTATACAGATAGAAGCTTATCATCAAAAATAAAAGATTTAAAAATTGGTGAAATCCAAACAGTAACTATAATTCCTCAAAAATATAACTTCCCGCGTATAAGGAAATTACCAAATAGAGTTTTGTGTAGTGATGAAACTGGTGAAATAGATTGTATTTTTTTTAATAGCTATGAAGGATACATAAAAAAAATACTTCCGTTAGGAAAAGAAATTACTGTTAGTGGTAAAATAGGTCATTTTAGGAATAAATACCAAATTACAAACCCAAAATATGTTTCTGAGGATTCTTCTTTAATCAAGCAAACTCATAATAAATACTCATTAACAGAAGGTATTTCTGAAAAAATATATAATAAAATCTTACATCAAATAATCAATAATTTACCAGTTTTTAATGAATGGCACTCTAAAAGTATTTTATCTAAATTTAAAAATATAAGTTGGAATAGCTCAATTAAAGAATTGCACAAACCTGAAAATATTGGAAATTATAAATCAAATTTCTATCAAAGACTTGCTTTTGATGAAATATTTTCAACGTTTCTTGTTAATTCTGAAATAAGAAAAAAAATAAGAAAAATTAAAAAAAAAAATAAAATTATTAATTTAAATAAACAAAACTCTGTAATTGATAAATTAGATTTCTCTCTTACCGAAGATCAACAAAAATCACTTAACGAAATAAACAAAGATTTAAGTTCACCAACTAAAATGTTTAGACTTTTGCAAGGAGACGTTGGTAGTGGAAAAACAATAGTGTCTCTTTTAGCGGCAATAAATAGCATTAATTCTGGTTTTCAAGTTGCTTTTATGGCTCCTACAGAAATTCTAGCAAGACAACATTGTAATCTTGCAAAAAAAATATTTCCTAAAAATATAAATATAGATCTTATTTCTGGAAAATCTGAATATAAATTAAAAAAAGAAATTCATAAAAAATTAGAAAATAATAAAATTGATATTATCTTTGGAACACACGCAATATTTCAAAAAAAAGTAATTTTTAAAAAATTAGGATTAATAATTATAGATGAACAGCATAAATTTGGAGTGAGTCAAAGAAAAAGATTGTCAGATAAAGGTGGACCAAATTGTGACGTATTATTAATGACAGCAACACCTATACCTAGAACTCTAACAATGACAATCTATGGTGATATGGATATTTCAATAATTAGAGAAAAACCTAAAAATAGAAAACCTATTAAAACGTATAGTAAATTAGAGGTTAAAATTGAAGATGTTTTAAAATTTATAAAAAAAGAAATTAATATTGGAAATCAAATTTTTTGGGTTTGTCCACTAATTGAAGAATCTAAAAAATTGGATCATTCATCAGCTGTCAAAAAATATGAATATTTAGAAAGAAGGTTTCCAAATCAAGTTTGTTTGCTTCATGGAAAAACTGATTTAGATAAAAAAAATGAAATACTAAATAATTTTTTAAATAATAAATTTAAGATTTTGGTTTCTACAACGATTATTGAAGTTGGGATAGATTTTCCAAATGCAAATACGATTATAATAGAAAATGCTAACAAATTTGGTTTATCTCAACTTCATCAATTAAGAGGTAGAGTTGGCCGTGGAGATAAAGACTCTACATGCATATTAATGTTTAAATCAAATCTAAGCGAAAACGCAAAAAAAAGAATAAAAATTTTAAAAAACACTAATGATGGTTTTTTAATATCTGAAGAAGATATGAAATTACGAGGGTTCGGAGATATTTTGGGATTTAAACAAAGTGGTATAAAAAATTTTAAGTTAGCAGATCCAATTCATAATAGTGATCTTTTCTTATTAGCTGAAAAGGAAATGAGAAGAATAGAAAAATCAAATGAAGATATAAGTAAATTCAAACCTTTGATAAAATTGTACGATAGGGCTGATATAATAAATGATATTGCTTAATTTTTTTTGGTAGAGGTTCCTGCTGAAACTATAAATTTAGATGCCTCTTCAAATGACATGTTTAAGTAAATAACATCCTCTGTAGGAAACATTAATAAAAAACCACTAGTTGGATTTGGTGTTGTTGGCACAAAAACATTAATTAAATTCTTACCAGTTTTTTGAGCCATTTCCCCTTTGTTTTCTTTTGTAGCAAAACCAACAGCCCAAACTCCTTTTCTTGGATATTCAACTAAAACTACACTTTTTTTTCCATCATCTTTTTTTGAAAAAGTTTCCGTCATTTGAACAATCGCAGAATAAACTGTTCTTAAAAATGGAATTCTTTTGAATAAATCATCTATCAGTTTAAGAATTCGTCTTCCAAAAAATGATAATGAAAGTCCACCAACAATGGTTATTAATAATATTGAAATAATAATTTCAACTCCAGGAATATTAAATGGCAAATAACTGTTTGGATTAATATTTTTAGGAATTAAATTTGATGAAATACCTATTAAAATTTTAGTTAAATAGAGCGTAAAACCAATTGGTATTAAAACAACAACACCAGTAATAAAATAATTTCTTAATGTTAATGAAAAAGATTTTTTTGAGCCCTTTTTTGCCATATTTAAAATTAACTATAACTAGCGTATACAACAAAAACAATTGCAATGATAAATAATACAATTAAAATTTTGTTATTAAGATTCATGTTAAAATACTATTATCAATTTTAAGTAGATATGGATAGAAGAAAATTTTTGACATATATGGGTTGTGGATGTGGAAGTATACTTTTACACTCTTGTTCTACTGCTCCAATAACTGATCGAAAACAATTAAAAATTATACCTGAAGCTAAATTAAATGCACAGGCAGCCCAAATTTATGAAAAAGTTAAAGAAAAAGAAAAGATGAGCGATGATTTAAAAACATTAAATGAAATAAAAGAAATTGGAAAAAGAATGGAAGATTCGATTAGTGAATATTTTTATAGATCTAATTTAGAAGACCCAACATTAAATTTTGACTGGGAATATATTTTAATTGATAATAAAAAAGTAAGAAATGCATGGTGTATGCCAGGTGGTAAAATAGCAGTCTACACAGGTATATTAGATGTTACAAAAAATCAAAATGGATTAGCTGCAGTGATGGGCCACGAAGTTGCTCATGCGGTAGCAAAACATTCAGTTGAGAGAGCTAGCAGAGGTGTGTTGTTAAATACAGGTGCCAGAATTATAGATATAGCTAGTGGAGGTATTTTGTCTGACATTAACAGAACTACAGGCATGGATACAGTTGGTATGCTGGCTCAATTAGGAATTATGAATCCTTTCAATAGAAAACAAGAAAGCGAAGCTGATTATTTGGGTATGATTTTTTCATCTTTATCTGGTTATGATATTAGAGAAACAGTTAAAATTTGGGAAAGAATGCGAGAATTTAATAAAGGTAAAGAGCCACCTCAATTTATGAGTACTCACCCCTCATCAGACACAAGAATAAAGCAGCTCAATGAATGGATGAATGAGGTTATTTTAAGTTATCCACCACTTAATTTAAGTTAATTGAATTAATGGTGAGCCCTGATGGACTCGAACCATCGACCCATTCCTTAAAAGGGAATTGCTCTACCAACTGAGCTAAGGGCCCCCAAATTATTCAAATTGAATAGTTGTTATATACAGAATTATTATTTTTTTTCAAATGACAATTTTAACCAAATCTATAAAGCTTCTACAACTTATCAATGTATTTATCGTGAAATTGATCAAAAGTGCCTTCTTTAATATTTTTTCTAATTGATGCCATTAATTCTTGATAAAAATTAATATTATTTAGCGTCAGTAACATTGAGGCAAGAATTTCATTTGTATTAAATAAGTGATTTAAATAGTTTTTTGAATATTTATTTAAATTAAGATTTTTACAATTTGGATCAAGTGGCGTGTTGTCATTTTGATACTTGTTATTTTTAATATTGATTCTTCCCTGCCATGTAAAAGCCAAACCTGTTCTACCAGACCTTGTTGGCAATACACAGTCAAACATATCTATGCCTCTTTTTACAGCACCCAGAATATCTGATGGTGTTCCAACACCCATTAGATAGTGTGGTTTTTCAATAGGTAAGTTTTCCTTAATATCATCTAAAACGTTAAACATTTCATTTTGAGTTTCTCCTACAGCTAATCCTCCGAGAGCATAACCATCAAAACCAATCTTAATTAACTCTTGAAGAGATTTTAATCTTAAATCTTTAAAAAGACCTCCTTGGACTATGCCAAATAAAGCTTTATGTGGATTGTTTCCAAATGCCGCTTTAGATCTTTCTGCCCAATAAAGTGATAAATCCATAGATTTTTTTATTACATTATAATCATTAGTTTTTTTTGGGCACTCATCCATAATCATCACAATATCTGAGTTTAAACCTAACTGAATTCGGATGCTCTCTTCTGGACTTAAGTAAAATTTTTTTCCATCAACATGAGAGTTAAATATAGCGCCCTTCTCTCTATCAATTTTATTTAATTTTGATAAGGACATAACTTGAAATCCACCAGAGTCAGTTAAAATAGGTAAATCACAATTCATAAATGTATGAAGACCACCAGCAGATTGAACTCTTTCAACACCTGGTCTTATCATTAAATGATACGTGTTTGAAAGTATTATTTCTGATCCAGTTTTTTTTATATCATCTATCGTACAAGCTTTTACTGTAGCTTGTGTTCCAACAGGCATAAATGCTGGGGTGTGTATATTTCCACGGTGGGTTTCTATTAAACCACACCTAGCAAATTTATCTTTTTTTAAAACGTTAAAGGCAAATTTTTTTAATGCCATTAAAAAAATTATTGAGATTTGAAACTAATAATTTTATCTGGGTCAGTAACAGCACCATTATTGTTTTGGTCACCTCTTTTGATTTTATCAACAAATTCCATTCCTTCTATTACTTTTCCAAAAACTGTATATTGTTGATCTAAAAAAGGAGCTGGTTGAAAACAAATAAAGAATTGACTATTTGCACTATCAGGGTCTTGAGCTCTTGCCATTGATAAAGTTCCTCTATCATGTGGTAAACTATTAAATTCTTGCTTTAAATCTGGAAAATCAGATCCACCCATACCTGCTCTTCTAAGATCAAAATCTTTAGACTCTGAATTACCAAATTTTACATCTCCTGTTTGAGCCATGAATCCATCTATAACTCTGTGAAAAACAACGTTATCGTATTTACCACTATTTGCTAATTCCTTAATTCTTTTCACATGATTTGGTGCAACATCTTCGAATAATTCAATTTTAACATCACCATCTTTTAACTTTAATATCATTATATTCTCCTCAGCTATTGATTGATTAGTAATTAAATAAAACAAAATCAGTATTTTAATAAAAATTTTATTCATATTTATTTTTTAATGATTTAATTGTGCTTTTTGTAGTAAATTTTTTTATATCACCTTTTAATTTAACAATCTCTTTAACAAATTTCGATGAAATGATTTGATTTTCTACATCAGACATTAAAAAAATTGTTTCTATATTTTGATTCAATTTTCTATTCATACCAGCTAACTGAAATTCGTATTCAAAATCAGATACTGCTCTTAATCCTCTTAAAATTATATTTGATTTATATTTTTTACACAAATCAGTGGTTAAAGAGCCAAATGATACTACTTTTATTTTTTTTCTATTTAACTTTAGATCTTTAAATAAAGCTTTATTCACTATTTCTATTCTTTCCTCAGAACTAAACAAATAATCTTTGTTACTTTCGTCTGAGACACCTACCACTATCTTATCAAATAATTTTAATGATTTTTTTATTACATCTATATGTCCAAAAGTAATTGGATCAAATGTTCCTGGATAAATTGCTATTTTACTCATTAAATTAAATTATCATCAATTTTAATTGCCGAAACAACTTTTTCTTCTCCTGATAACTTAATTATCCTAACACCTTGGGTATTTCTACCTGCAGTTCTAATTTCTTTAACCGCAACTCTAATAACCCTACCTTTGTTAGTAGAAATTAAAATTTCATCGCCTTCAAAAACAGGAAAGGATGAGGTAATATTTCCATTTCTTGGTGAATTTACTATTCCTATTATACCTTTTCCACCTCTGTTAGTAACTCTGTAATCTGTATGTGAGGTCTTTTTACCATAACCATTTTCACTTATTGATAAAACAAATTTCTCTCTTGCTTTTAATTCAGATTTTTCATCTTTTGATTTTTTTCCGTTTTTATTAATTTTATCATTATCAATAACTGATAAAGATACTATTTGATCATTTGATGCTAACTCTATTCCTTTAATTCCTTTAGAAGATCTACCTTTAAAAACTCTAAGTTTCTTGGCTTCAAATCTAATACATTTTCCAAATTTAGTGCTTAAAATTACATCTTGATCATCTTTACAAATTTTAACACCTACAATTTTATCATTATTATCTAATTTCATTGCAATTTTTCCAGATGCATTAATTGATGAAAAATCTTCTAAACTATTTTTTCTTACTTTTCCCTGTGCTGTAGCAAAAATTATTTGATAATTTTTTAGATCTGTTTCTTCTTCAGGCATTGGCATAATTGAGCTTATAGCTTGGTGACTCTTTAAAGGTAAAATATTAAATAAAGACTTACCTTTAGATGATGATGAGCCCTCTGGGATTTTCCATGCTTTAATCTTGTAAACTAAACCCTCAGTAGAAAAGAAGAGAACTGAAGTATGAGTATTTACTGATAGTGTTTGAACAACAGAATCTTGATCTCTAGTTGTTATGCCTGATTTTCCTTTGCCACCTCTCTTTTGTTTTTTTACTCCATCTAAAGAACCTCTTTTTATGTATCCTTGCAACGTAACTGTAATTATTACTGATTGTTTTTGGATAGTTTCCTCAATATCATAATTTAAAACAGCATCTATAATTTTAGTTCTTCTTGGTATAGCAAATTTCTCTTTGATATTTTTTAGTTCTTCGCTAATTACTTTTAAAAGTTCTTTTTTTGATGAAATAATCTTTTTATATTTAGTGATTAATTCAGCTAATTTTTTAATTTCAACTTCGATCTCATTTATTCCTAAAGCAGTTAATTTTTGAAGTCTTAATTCTAATATAGCTAAAACTTGTGGTTCAGATAAAGAATAAAGGTTTTTGCCTTTTTTTCCCTCTACTAAAGAAATTAATTTTTGTGATTTATTTATTTTCCATTTGGTTTTAAAAATTGACATTTTAGCATCATCGGGTGTTTTAGATGAACGAATAATTTTTATTATTTTATCAAGATTTTCAACTGACACAGATAATCCGATTAATATATGTGCTCGTTCTTCAGCTTTTTGAAGATCAAATTTAGTTTTCTTAATAACTACATCTTCTCTAAAAGTTAAAAAATTAGACAAAAAATCTTTTAAAGTACATGTTTGAGGTTTTCCCTCAACAATAGCTAAAGTATTAAAACCAAAAGAACTCTCTATTTGAGTATTTTTATATAATTGTCTCTTTATAGTTTCTGGTTCTACACCGTTTCTTAAATCTATTGCTACCCTAATACCTTCTCTGTTCGATTCGTCTCGAATATCTCTTATACCTTCTATCTTTTTTTCTCTTACTAACTGAGCAATCCTCTCATTTAAAACAGATTTGTTAACTTGATATGGTATTGAAGTTATTACCAGTCTTTCACGACCATTTTTTTGTTGTTCAATTGAGATTTCTCCTCTTATCTTAAAGGACCCTCTTCCATTGTTATACCCTTGTTTAATTATATCTTTACCTATAATTACACCACCTGTTGGAAAATCTGGACCAGGTATATGTTTCATTAATTCTCTAATTTTAATATCTTTATTATCTATTAAGGCCAAAGTACCATCAATAATTTCACCTAAATTGTGAGGAGGTATACTTGTTGCCATGCCAACAGCGATACCACCAGCTCCATTTACTAATAAATTTGGAAACTGTGCTGGTAAAACACTAGGTTCTTTCTCAGTTTCATCATAATTGCTTTTGAAAGAAATTGTATTTTTTTCAATATCATCAATTAAATATTGAGAAACTTTTGACAAGCGAGTTTCCGTATATCTCATTGCTGCAGCAGGATCACCATCTATAGAACCAAAATTTCCTTGCCCTTGAATCAAGGGTAGACTCATAGAGAAATCTTGTACCATTCTTACCAAAGCATCATAGACAGACTGATCACCATGAGGGTGATATTTACCAATAACATCTCCAACTATTCTTGCAGATTTTCTAAATTGTTTAGACCAGTCGTATCCACCTTTATACATTGCATACAAAATTCTTCTATGAACAGGTTTTAATCCATCTCTTACATCAGGAAGTGCACGACTTACAATCACACTCATTGCATAAGAAAGATATGATGAGCTCATCTCATCATGCATTGAGATTAATTTTATATTTTTATCTTTGAACTCTTCAGTATTTTTCATAGAAGTTAAAATGGAATTTCATCATCCATATCTGACACTTGTGAAGAATCCTCAATGTTATTTTGTTGAGTTGTGTCATTTTGAATTCCACCACCAGAATTTCCCCCGCCCAACATCGTAAGTGAAGAATTATATCCTTGTATAACTATTTCGGTTGAATATTTGTCTTGTCCCGATTGTTCATCTTTCCATTTTCTTGTTGTGAGTTGTCCCTCAACATAAACTTGAGCTCCTTTTTTTAAGTATTGTTGAACAACATTTACTAAACCTTCGTTAAATACAACTATACGGTGCCACTCAGTTTTTTCTTTTCTTTCACCTGTGTTTTTATCTTTCCAGGATTGACTTGTAGCAAGGCTTAATCTGGCTACACTTTTACCATTTACCATTTGCTTAATCTCAGGATCTGCGCCCAAACGACCAATTAATAATACTTTATTTAAACTTCCAGCCATAATATTTAATATTTGTTAAATTAGTTAATTAGAATTATATCACAATTCTTCTGAATATTAATTTTATTAACTCAAAGCAACTAAAATTATGATGAAAAAGATAGTTATTAAGGGCGCTAAAGAACATAATTTGAAGAATGTTACAGTAGAGATTCCAAAAGACAAATTTGTGGTCATAACGGGTCTGTCTGGGTCTGGAAAATCATCTTTAGCTTTTGATACTATCTACGCAGAAGGTCAGAGAAGGTATGTAGAAAGTTTATCTGCCTATGCACGTCAATTTTTAGATAAAATGAAAAAACCAAATGTTGATTTAATAGAAGGATTAAGTCCGGCTATTGCAATAGAACAAAAAAATACTTCAAAAAACCCAAGATCTACTGTTGCAACTGTAACAGAAATTTATGATTACATGAGGGTTTTATACGCTAGAGCAGGTATTCCCTACTCACCATTTACAGGGAAACCAATAACCTCTCAAACAATTACACAAATAGTAGATTTAGTTAAAAAATTACCAAAAAAATCAACAATATATATTTACGCTCCAGTAGTAAGAGGTCGTAAGGGTGAATATAAAAAAGATATTTTAAGTTACAAAAGAAGAGGTTTTAGAAAAATTAAAATTGATAATGTGTTATATGATATAGAAAAATCACCCAATCTAGATAAAAAACTGAAACACGATATTTCAGTATTGGTCGATAGAATAGTTTTAAATTCAAAACTTGGTAACAGATTAGCTGAAAGTATTGAAACGGCTGTAAATTTAGCTAACGGTATAGTGTTTGTCGAATATGAAGATGAAACACTTCCTCAAAAATTTAGAAAAGTTGAAAAGTTAATTTACTCAACAAAGTTTGCATGCCCTGAGAGTGGTTTTACAATTGAGGAAATTGAGCCAAGACTTTTTTCATTTAACAGTCCCTATGGAGCTTGTGAAGAATGTGATGGAATTGGAATGAAATTAAATGTTGATCCAAATTTAGTTGTTCCTGATGAAAGAAAAAGTTTAGCTGATGGTGCAATTGAACCTTGGTCAAAATCAACAACATTATATTATGCTCAAACTTTAGCATCTTTAGCAAAACATTATGGTTTTTCTTTAGATGAAAAGTGGAAAAAATTACCCAAAAAAATTAAGGATATTGTTCTTTATGGTTCAGATGAAGATGAGATTAAATTTAATTATGATGATGGTTATGAGAAATATTCTTACAAAAAAACCTTTGAAGGTGTAATTAATAATCTTGAAAGAAGATTTTTAGAGTCTGATAGCGAATGGAAAAGAGAAGCCATTGCTGAATATCAATCAGACACAGCTTGTGAAGCTTGTAATGGTGATAGATTAAAAGAGGAAGCATTATGTGTTAAAATTAATGATTTAAATATTAGTGAAGTAACAAAAAAATCTATATTGGATGCAGCAGAATGGTTTAAAAATTTAGAAAATAATCTTGATAAAAGACAATTTAAAATTGCTGAACATGTTTTAAAAGAAATAAATGAAAGATTAAATTTTCTTCTAAACGTTGGCTTAGATTATTTAACATTGTCTAGAGAATCTGGAACTTTGTCAGGTGGTGAAGCTCAAAGAATAAGATTAGCTTCTCAAATTGGATCTGGTTTAACAGGTGTTTTATATGTTTTGGATGAGCCTTCAATAGGATTGCATCAAAAAGATAACGTTAAACTAATTAATGCATTAAAAAGATTGCGAGATCTTGGTAATACAGTCATTGTTGTTGAGCATGACACAGAAACAATGGAAAATGCTGATCATATTATTGATCTTGGTCCTGAAGCTGGAAGTAATGGTGGTGAGATTACAGCTCAAGGATCATACGAAGAAATTAAAAAAGATAAAAATAGTATTACTGGACAGTATCTTGCTAATAAAAAAACAATTGAAATTCCAAAATCACGACGTTTAGCTAAAAATGGAAGATTTGTTGAAATCAATGGTGCAAGTGGAAATAATTTAAATAATGTTAATCTTAAAATTCCAACAGGAACCTTTACTTGTGTTACTGGTGTCTCTGGTAGTGGTAAATCTACTCTAATATTACAAACTCTATTTCATGCATTAAATTTAACTTTAAATAATAAAGCAAGAAAAGCACCTAAATCATTTAAAGGTTATAAAGGCGTAGAATTGATTGATAAAATAATTGATATTGACCAGTCTCCTATTGGTAGAACTCCAAGGTCAAATCCAGCAACATATACAGGAGCTTTTGGACCTATTAGAGATTGGTTTACAAGCCTGCCAGAGTCTAAAACAAGAGGATACAAACCAGGAAGATTTTCTTTCAATGTTAAAGGAGGTAGATGCGAAGCTTGTGAGGGTGATGGTGTAATTACATATGAAATGCATTTTTTGCCCGATGTTTATATACAATGTGATGAGTGCAAAGGAACCAGGTACAATAGAGAAACTTTGGAAATCAAATTTAAAGGCAAAAGTATTGCAGATGTTTTGGATATGTCAGTAGATGAAGGGTGTGAATATTTTGAAAATATATCTAATATAAAAACAAAATTATTAACTCTTAAAAAAGTTGGTTTAGGTTATATAAAAATTGGTCAGCAAGCAACTACTCTATCAGGAGGTGAGGCACAACGAATTAAGCTTGCAAAAGAACTTTCAAAAAGATCAACAGGAAGAACAATGTATATTTTAGATGAACCAACTACAGGTTTGCATCAACATGATATTAAAAAACTTTTAGAGATACTTCATACATTTGTAAAACTTGGGAACACAGTAGTTGTTATTGAGCACAATTTAGATGTAATAAAAACAGCTGATTATATTGTTGATATGGGTCCTGAAGGTGGTGTGAAGGGTGGTAATATTGTCGCCGAAGGAAAACCTGAAGAAGTGTGCAAAGTTAAGGATAGTTATACCGGTCAATTTTTAAAGCCTCTTTTAGCTTAAATTTAAAAACTTAAAAATATTCTAAAATTAGTGTATATTTATAAAGAATCATGAGTAGTTTATTGTCATCATTATCAAAAACAATTCACACATCACTTGCGTTAGCAATAATATTGTTTTTAGGGTTATTTTATTTAAACGATGGGATAGCTATTGATACATTGTTCTGGAGCTGGTTGTTTAGATATATACATGTGATTGTTGCAATTATGTGGATTGGATTATTGTGGTATTTCAATTTTGTTCAAATTCCAAACATGGGAAAAATTCCAGACGAACAAAAACCAGCAATTGGCAAAGTAATTGCTCCTGCTGCATTATTTTATTTTAGATGGGCTGCAGCGTTAACTGTTCTTTCAGGTTTAATTCTTGCTTATCTTAATGGATATCTTCATGATGCAATGACTTTAAGTCTTGGGTCAGGTGTACCTAAACACACTGCAATTGGAATTGGAATGTGGCTTGGAATTATAATGGCATTTAATGTATGGTTTGTAATTTGGCCAAATCAAAAAAGAGCTTTAGGAATAGTTGAGAGTGATCCAGAAACAAAAGCTAAATCAGCTAAAACTGCAATGCTATTTTCAAGAACAAATACTTTGTTATCCTTACCAATGTTACTTACAATGGTAATAGCTCAGAATTTATATTAAATTATTTTTTATCCTCTTCTTCTCTAAGAACAGTTTTTTGTGAAACTCTTAGTCTAACCAAAACAGTATTAGCTATATAAATTGAGGAATAAGTTCCAAATACAACACCTAGTATCATTGCAAGTGAAAATCCTTTTAATATTTCTCCACCAAAAAAATAGATCGCTAATAAAGCAAGTAAAGTAGTTGCAGATGTTATAATAGTTCTTGATAACGTTTCATTGATTGAAATATTAGTTAATTCAAAAATTTTTATATCTGAATATTTTCTTAAATTTTCCCGCACACGATCAAAAATAACTACCGTATCATTCATGGAGTATCCAACTATTGTTAACACCGCTGCTATAATTGATAAATTAATTTCTAAACTAAATAGTGAAAAAACTCCTAGAGTTACAATTACATCATGAAACAAAGCTAGAATTGCACCTAAACTAAACTGCCATTCAAATCTTATCCAAATATAAATTAACATTAAAGCTAAAGACAAGGATATTGCTATAACTCCTGATTTTAATAATTCAGCACTTACTTTTGGACCAACATTTTCAACTCTTCTAAAATCATAGTTATTTCCAAATGATTTGTCTAAATTAGCTTTAATTTCCTCGATGATATTCTTTCTATTATCTTTATTTTCAAATTTTACTAAAAAATCTGTATCATTTCCGAATTTTTTTACTGAAATATCCCCTAAATCCATTTGATTAAATCTATCTCTTAATGAACTTACATTTATTTTAGAGTCTGAAGCTCTTAATTCAATTAATGTACCACCTTTAAAGTCTATACCAAAATTAAGCCCTTTAAATATTAACAGTAATAATGAAACAACAATTAAAACTGATGACAGTAAATTAAAGTGATTATAATATTTATTAAAAGCAATCATTAGATTAATTTTTCCTTATTTTTATTTCTTGATACATAAATACTAGTGAACAATCTTGCTATGAAATAGACTGAAAATAGTGTTGTAAATATTCCAACTCCTAAGGTTACAGCAAAACCTTTAACTGGACCTGAGCCCATGAAAAACAAAATAATTGCTGCTAATAATGTGGTAATATTAGCATCTAAAATTGCCGTTCTTGATTTAGTATAACCACCATCAAATGCCAAAATATTATTAGTCTCATCTTTTAGCTCTTCTTTAATCCTCTCAAAAATTAAAACATTTGCATCAACTGCCATACCTACAGTTAGAATAATCCCTGCAATACCAGGCAATGTTAAAGTGGCCTCGAATAAAGTTAAAACACCTAAAAGTATAAATAAATTAACAATCAATGTTACATTAGTTATCAATCCAAAAATTTTGTATTTAACAAACATAAAAATTATCACCAACATAAAACCTATTGCTAAGGCAATCATTCCTGCATTAATTGAATCTTGTCCAAGATCAGGTCCAACTGTTCTTTCTTCAATAATTTCTAATGGAGCTGGTAATGCTCCTGATCTTAATAATAAAGCTAGATCGGTTGCAGTTTGAAAAGTAAAACCTCCACTTATTTGACCTGATCCACTGGCAATCGTATCTCTAACTACTGGTGCACTGATAATTTTACCATCTAGAACAATTGCTAATTGTTTTCCAATACCAGTTGATGTAGCCTTACCAAACCTTTTTGCACCTACTCTATCTAAAGTGAATGAAACAATTGTTTGGTTAGCTTGAGTATCCATTTTTGGTTGAGCATCAAGTAAATTTTCACCACTTATTATAATTCTTTTGCTAACTGTAGCTTCCTCTAGACCATTTTCGAATTTTAACTTTTCAATACCAAAACGATCATTTTCGTCATTTGTTATAAATCGAAAAGTAAGGTTCGCAGTTTTACCAAGTAATGATTTAATTCTCATTGGATCATCTAATCCAGGAAGCTCTACTAAAATTCGGTTGTTTCCTCTTTTAAGTATGTTTGGCTCATTAGTTCCAACCTCATCTACTCTCCTTCTAACTATTTCTATAGCTTGATCTTGAGAAGAAGTTTTAAGTTTAATTAAACCCTGTCTTGAAAAATTAACTTTTAAATTTAACCCTGTATCCTCAATTTCTAACTGATGTGATTTAAATCTTGGGTAATACGGGTTAAGGTCACTATTTTCGTCCTGAAAAACATCTAAGACAGATTGCTTATCATTATCAATTACATTAAAAAAAATATTCTGATTATCTATTTTTATATTGTTTATTTTAATATTTTTTTCTTTGAAGTAATTTCTAATTGTTGTTGTTAGATTTTGTAATTTTTGTTCAATTACAGGTTCATTATCAATTTCAAGTAATAGATATGATCCACCCTGAAGGTCTAATCCTAGATTAATTTTTTTATCAAAAAAATTATCATCAAATTTAAAAAGATTCGATGAAGCAATTAAAATAAATAAAACTGAAAAAAGAGTTATAAATAAAATTCTTAACTTAGAGAAATAAAGCACTTAACAAAAAATAATTATTTTTTAACTTCTTGGGTATTTGTATTAACAAGACTTTGAATACCAGTTGATTTAACTATCTCAACCTTTACGTTTTCAGCAATTTCTACTTCAACTTTATCGTTGTCTATAAGTCTCTCAACTGTACCTGTAATTCCACCAGAAGTAACAACCTTGTCACCTCTCTTAAGACTTTCAACCATTGCTTTGTGCTCTTTAACTTTTTTTTGCTGTGGTCTGATTAAGAAAAAATAAAAAATAACAAATATTAAAATTAACGGTATAAATTGTCCTATTCCTGAGCCTTCCATAAATCTCCTTATAAATTATGTGAATACTTATACTATCTATGTAATTAAAACAACTTTATTTAACTGAAATCAATTCCAAATTATTCATATACGGTCGCAGTACCTTGGGAACAATAATCGAACCATCTTTTTGTTGATAGTTTTCTAGTACAGCAATTAAAGTTCTACCCACAGCTAAACCACTTCCATTTAATGTTCCAACAAAAACAGTTTCCTTACTTTTATTTTTATATCTTGATTTCATTCTTTGTGCCTGAAATGTTGAACAAGAAGAGCATGATGATATTTCACGATACTTGTTTTCTGACGGCAACCACACTTCTATATCATAGGTTTTTTCAGCACTGAAACCCATATCACCAGAGCATAAAATTACTTTTCTATAAGGTAACTCTAACTTATCCAGAATATCTGTTGCGCAATTAGTCATTCTCTCTAATTCTTCTAGGCAATTTTCTTTTTCCACAATACTAACCATCTCAACTTTATAAAATTGGTGTTGTCTAATCATTCCTTTGGTATCTTTTCCATAACTGCCTGCCTCTTTTCTAAAACATGGTGTAGAGGCAACAAATCTCATTGGCAAATCTTTTTGGTCAACAATTTTATCTTTAACAATATTTGTTAAAATTACTTCAGCAGTTGGAATTAAAAATTTTCTATCAGATCCTTCATCAAATTTAATTTCAAATTGATCGTTTTCAAACTTTGGTAATTGGCCTGTTCCAAACATTGTGTTATCAGAGGCAATCAATGGAGGTGAAATCTCTTGATAACCATTTTGAACAATATGAGTATCTAGCATAAAGTTAGATAAAGCTCGTTCTAGTAATGCTAACTGTTTTTTAACAAATACAAATCTTGATCCAGTCGTTTTTGTTGCAAGATCAAAATCAAGCATGCCTAAATTTTCACCAAGTTCGTAATGTGATTTGGGTTTAAAGTTAAACTCAGGAACATTTCCAGCTTTTAAAACTTCTACATTATCATTTTCATCTTTCCCACCTGGAACATCTTGATGAGGTATATTTGGTATACTTGATAAAATATTATCTAATTCGGTTTTAGTATTTTTTTGTTGATCAGTAATCTTTTCTAATTCTAGAGATATTTCTTTAGATTTTTTAAATAAACTTTCATCTTTAGATTTTGAAATATCTTTTTTTTCTTTTTCTAAATTTTCTTTCTTTTGAATTAAATCTCTATTTAACTCATCAAGTTTTTTTAAATTATTAAAATCAATTTTAACTGAACGTTTTTCAAGATCTTTTTCAAATTTTGAAAAATCTTTTCTAATTTCTTTTAAATTATGCATCAGTTTTTTCTAATTTTTTGTTTTCTATAAATTTTACTGAAAATATTGATAATTCATATAAAATTAATAATGGAATTGCTAAACCTATTTGAGTAATTGGATCTGGCGGTGTTAGTAATGCAGCTGTAGCAAATATAATTACAACAACATATTTTCTTCTTTCTTTTAGAAATTGACTATCAACAACACCTATTCTTGCTAATAAACTCAAGACTATAGGAAGTTGGAAACTTATTCCAAATGCAAAAATTAATTTCATAACAAGTGACAAGTATTCATTTACTTTAGCTTCTAATTGAATTGGTAGACTTGTAGACATCCCTGTGCTTTCAAATGATAAAAAGAATTTAATAGCTAGAGGCATTATCAAATAGTAAACAAGCATGCCACCTAAAAAGAAAAGAATGGGTGTTAATACAAGATAAGGGAGTATAGCAACCTTTTCATGTTTATATAAACCCGGTGCAATAAATTTCCATATTTGCATTAGAATAAATGGACAAGTCACAAAAAAAGCAGTGAAAAAAGAAACCTTAATATAAGTTAAAAAAGTTTCTTGTAAGGCTGTAAAAATAAGCCTTCGATCAGATCCATCATCTTTTACAGCTTGAGCAAATGGATCAACTAAAAAACCGTATATGTGTTCTGCAAATATGTAACAAATAACAAAAAAGATTATTAGAAATATAAAACTATGTATTAATCTTTTTCTTAGTTCTGTTAGATGGCTAACAAATCCACCTTCATTTTCTTCATTGCTCATCTTTTTTTGTTTCTTTTTTTATTTCATTATCAATTTTTTCTTCATCAACTTCTAAATTTGAAACTTCATTTTGAATATTGCTCACATATCTTTTTGCAGTCCCTATCCAAGAACCTGCTTTCTTTAACATGATTGGAAAATCTTTTGGACCAAGAACAACGATTGCAATTCCAACAACAATTAAAATCTCAAACCAACCAATAGTAGGCATGTAATTTAATCTTTGTTTTCTGAGTCTTTATTTTCGTCGGATATATTTTTTGGCTCTGTATCGTCAGTAACATCTGACGCCATTCCTTTTTTGAAACTTTTAATTCCCTTAGCTACATCACCCATCAGACTAGAGATTTTACCTCGTCCAAATAATAAGACTACTAATATAACTACGATTGCTATTTGCCAAATTCCTATGCTCATGAAAAACTTATAACCTTTTTATGGTTAATTTAAAAGTTACTTTTTTGTTAATCTTTCTCTTCTGTATCAAGAGTGCTGTTTAACATCTCATCAATATTAGAATAAATATCCTCTTTTTTTTCTTCTTGTTTTTCTTTGTAGAATTTTCCTGTTCCAAAAATTGCATTATCAATGCTTGAACTATCAATTAAACCAGCCGCACCTAATTCGTCAATTGTTGGTAAATCAGATAATTTTTGGAGATTAAAATGACTTAAAAATTCATCAGTTGTAACATATTGAATTGGTCTACCCGGTACATCTTTACGGCCACCTGGTTTCACCCAGTTTAGCTCCATCAAAATTTCAAGAGTATTTGTTCCAAATGCAACACCTCTTATTTCTTCTATCTCAGCTCTGGTAACAGGCTGATGATAAACAATTATAGCTAAAGTCTCCACTGCTGCTCTAGAAAGTTTTTTTTCAACCGTTCTTTCTTGTGACATGATGTTTGACAAGTTAGGAGAAGTTCTGAAGGACCACTTTTCTTTTATGCAAACTAGATTAATTCCACGTTTAGAGTATTCTTGTTGCAACTTTTCTAATGATTTAGATACGCTACCTTTTTTAGTAACTTTACTTTCAATTGTATCAACATCTAATGGTTCAGCTGCAGCAAAAATAACTGCTTCAATTTCTTTTTCTAAATCAGTTAACTTAGAAGGAAATTTTACAATATTGTCTTTTGAAATTTTTTCTTTTTTAATCATTATTTTCCTTCACATAAATATCATCAAATAATTTATCTTGTTTCATAGTTAAATTCCCTTCTTTAACTAACTCTAAGGAACCTGCAAATATTCCTGCTTTACCAGTACGTTTATATTTTGAGCCGTCTTTAAAATTTTTAGGAATTAAATCGTCTAATTTTTTCCACTCGATTAATTTACCAAAAAACTCTCTTATAGTTTTAATTCCATCTTCAGCAGTAAATACAGGTAATTTGGGAATATTCATTTTTTGAAAGTCTTTAGTCATAATAATTGTTGAGTATGATTTAAGAAGTTCAAATAAACTTAAGTTATACTCTGTACTATAAATAGATCTTATATTTCCCTTCATTCCTCTTGATCGAATTTCTCTTCCTAATCTTTTTCTTTTCAACATTTGTTCAGAAAGCAATCTTATCAATTCTAGTTTTTTAAGTTGTAATTTTAATTTTTCAGCAACTTCTTGAACTTTAAATTCTTCTTCAGGTGTTCCTGGAAGTAATAATTTAGATTTTAAATAAGCTAACCAAGTTGCCATTAATAAATATTCTGACGCAATTTCTAAATTTAAATCTTTTTCTTTTGTAATATAATTATGAAACTGATCTGCTAATTTTGTAATTGATATCTCTTCAAGATCTACTCTTTGAGCTTTGGCTAAATCTAAAAGGACATCTAGAGGGCCATTATAATTATTTATATCAACATTGAATAATGCAGAATCAGAAATAGACATGCTCAGATATTAACTTAAAATTTTATAAAATAGCGATGTTTTTTTTATTATAAAATTACTAACCTTTGGTGAATTATCGCCAACTACCTTCATTTCAGACAATTTGCCGTTACAATGGAGAGCAAGATTACAACCTGCACTAAACGTTTTAATCGTATTAATTTTTAAATCATCTTTTAAACTTTTCATTGATAAATCATCTGAAATTAAAATGTTTTTAAAACCAATTTTACTTCTAATTAAATTTATAATTTTTTTAGAGTGTGTAGCTGTATTTATCTTATCAATGCTTCGATATATTACATGTGCTGTCATAGCAAAATAACTTTGTTTTTTTTTGAATGGAAAAAAATCATTTTTATACAAATAATTTAAGTTTTTGGTAACTGTAGGAGTAAATTTATGACTATCTACCTTAGCTAATCCATGCCCAGGTATGTGTTTCATCACAGTTCCAATGGAATTTTCATGAAAATAATCAATACAAATATCTCCAATTTTAGAAATATTTTTTTTATTTTTGGAAAAAGATCTGTCACCAATAATGTTACTAGCACCTTTAACTCGAAGATCTAAAACAGGAACAGTATTTATATTAATACCAATTGATTTAAGCAAATACGAAGTTTTATCGATAAATAATTTATAAATAATATTAAATTTTTTCTTATCTTTTGTAAATAAATTGCCAAAATATTCAGAAGTTAAATTGTCAAATGAAATAATTTTGCTTAATCGATTTACTCGTCCACCTTCTTGATCAATTAATATAGGGTATTTTTTGTCTTTAAATATCTTTTTTATTTTATCAGTTAATTTTTTAGTTTGTTCAATTGAACTTATGTTTCTTGAAAATAAAATAACTCCCCATGGTTTGTATTTCTTTAAAAAAGTAATCTCTTTGTTTGATAATTTTGATGATCTTAAACCAACAATAAAAGCTCTTCTATTCTTAATCATTCTCTAAAAGTTTCCAAAAATTAAACTTTTTTTTCTTTTTTTTGTTTGTTTGCTTAACGTATTCTATTACATTTTGTGTATCGTTTTCCAAAACAGGTAAATTTTTTGAATATAATTTAATTTTTTCATCGTTATCTTTATAAGATCTGTATGATTTCTTCTTATTTTCATCTGAGAAATAATATCTACCAGTCAAAAAAATAAATAAAGCAATTACAACAATAAAGATTAAATACTTAATTTCTTTTAGCATTACATTTTATCTGGCGTATCTACACCAACTATATCCATTCCTGATTTTACTACATTAGATATTGCTTTTAAAAATATTAATTTATCCGGTGAAACAGTTTTTTGATCATTAATAAATCTTTTTTCTGGATTTTGTTTACCAAGATTCCAATACGAATGAAATTCTGAGGCAAGATCATATAAATAAACAGGTATTCGATGTGGTTCTAATTTTGAACTAGCTGCATCAATACATTTGGGCCATTCTGAAATCTTTTTTAAAATTTTGATCTCATCACTTGAGTATTCGAAACTATAATCTTCTAATTCAATGTTTGAATTTAAATCTTTATCAATATGTCTAAAGACCGATGAAATTCTAGCATAACAATATTGGACGTAATATAACGGATTATCTTTAGATTTTTCTTTTACAGCATCAAAATCAAAATCTAATTCTACGTCACTACTTCTGTTGAGCATAATAAACCTAGTTGCATCTTTTCCAACTTCTTCAATTAAATCATCAACCGTAATGTAGTCACCCTTTCTTTTAGACATCTTAAATGGTTTGTTATCTTTAATTAATTTTACAAGCTGACTAATTTTACAAATCAATTTATCTTTTTTTCCTGATAATGCTTCAACAGAGGATGAAATTCTTTTGATGTAACCAGCATGATCTGCGCCAAGAATATTTATTAAATAATCAAATTTACGATCTACTTTATTTTTATGATAAGCAACATCACTTGCAAAATAAGTCCAAGTTCCATCTGACTTTTGTAATGCTCTATCTTTATCGTCACCAAAATCAGTAGATTTAAAAAGTAATTGTTCTCTTTCTACCCAGTTTTTATTATCTTCACCAGCTGGAGCTTTAATCTTTCCTTTGTATACAAATTTATTCTTTTCTAAAAATTTTATTACACTCTCTACTTCGTTATTTGAAACAATACTTTTTTCACTAACAAAATTATCGTGGTTAATTCCTAAACTCTTAAGGTTCTGTTTAATTAAAAGTAGCGCCTGTTCTATAGATAAAGCTGTTAGCTTATCGCTTATTTGCTCATAATCATCAAAATTTAGTTCTGAATTATCCAAAACTATATTTTTTGCAAAATCAACAAGGTAATCTCCTGGATACAAATCAGGATTATCTTGAGGAAATGTTTCGTTAAATTTTAATTCCCTAATTCTAAAGTATACGGATTTTGTAAAATTTATAATCTGGTTACCATAATCATTTACATAATACTCTTTAGTAACCTTGTGTTTATTAAATATTAATACATTAGATATGACATCACCTAAAATAGCTCCTCTACAATGACCAACATGCAATGGTCCGGTAGGATTAGCTGATACAAATTCAACTAAATAATTATTTTTTTTCT
>CACJIB010000006.1 GCA_902593405.1 uncultured Pelagibacteraceae bacterium
TTACCAAATGCTAGAAGTTCCATATAGATTGGCGACTATATATTATAGTCGCCTAATCTGAAAATGATTACATAGATGCGTCGAAACCAAAGTGTTTAATAGCAAGTTTGCTAATAATACCTTTTTTTCGAGCTATATTAATTGCTCTGTTGAAATCTTTAAGTAATTTTGCATCTCTTTTTCCGATAGCATCATCACCACCTTGTCTAATTCCAACACCAACACCATTACCAAATGCGCCACCTGAAAATGTTGGTCCAACTAACACAACTGATTCACCTGATTTATCAGCGTAATCTGTAAATGCAACCGCTGCAGCTAATGCAACATCACATCTACCAGATGTTAAATCTAAGTTAACTTCGTCTTGAGTTTTATAAGTTCTAACATTTACGCTTCCTACATCACCTGACTCTAAAAAGTTTTGATGAATAGTTCCTGTTTGTGTGCAAACAGTTTTTCCAGCAAGTGCACCTGTTAAAGTTTTAAGAGCTTTTTTAACATCAGAGCCACCTAAAGAAAGATTGATACCTTCTGGTGTATCCATTCCCTCTAAACTTGAACCTTTCATTACTGCAAGAGACGCAACTTCATCTGCATATCCTTGAGAAAACGTAATTGTTTTTTGTCTTTCAGCTGTAATTGACATACCTGCCATTATCGCATCAAACTTTCTCATTAATAATGCAGGGATCATTCCATCCCAATCTTGTTCAACTATAGTACATTCATGTTTCATGATTGCACAAAGCTCTTGAGCTAACTCAACCTCAAAACCAATAAGATTACCAGATGCATCTTTTGAATTCCATGGCGGGTAAGCACCCTCAGTTCCAATTTTTACTTTATCAGCATAAACGTTTCCGATTAATAATAAAGAAGCTAGAACTGTTAAAATAGTTTTTTTGAATATATTCATTATTATCTCCTTTAATTAAGGAGAATTATTTCACAAATTTTAATAAGAAAAAAGAAAAATTAATGATTAATTGATGAAGAAAAATTCCAAGAGCAATCAAAGCTAGGTATATAAACTCTTGCTAATTTAGCATTTCCAAAGTTTTGATTAAAAACATTTAACCAATTTTCAACCTGCTGTGGTTTTTTATCCTGACTTCCCACTTGAGCAGTAATAACTCCTTTTGGTTTTAATATTCTAACTAATGAGTCCATATTTTTAGCTGCTAGATCTATACAAAATTGATCATCATTTAAATCAACAAAGATATGATCATAAGTATCATCATTTACTGATTTAATACTCTCAAAAGCATCTCCCCAAACACATTTTACAGAATTTTTTTCAGTTGCTTTTTTTCCAATATCTCCAAGATGCTTATTACAAACATCAACTACTTCTGGATCTAGTTCATACCAATCGATAAAATTAAATTTTTTAAAAATACATTCTCTTGCAACACCGCCATCTCCACCACCTATGATAGCGGCTCTTTCATTGTCTTTATTTAGATTTAGACCAGAACCCACAAAAGTGGAGCTGTAAAGATGTTCATCAGTTGCAGCGACTTGTATTTCACCGTCGATAAATAAAGATTTTCCAAACTGTTCTAGGTCTAAAATTTCAATATGTTGACCTACTTTAGACTTGAAATCCTCTAAAACATCATTCACTACATATGATTTTTGTAATCCTGGTGAGCTATAAATATCATGATAAAGGGATTTGGTATCTCTATTAAATTCTTTTTTAACTATTCTTTTATGTTCAAATTCTTTTTTAATAATATCTATTGCAACTGAAGGATTTACTTTTCCACATGTAAAAAAATCAAAACTAATAATTCCTTTTTCTGGGAAAGTATGAAAACTGATGTGGCTTTCTGCTAACAACGCAAGAATTGTAAACCCTTGGGGTTCAAATTTATATTTTGAAATATTTAAAATTGTTACTTTTGCAGTTTTTGCAATTTCATGAATTACTTTTTCAAATACAGATGGGTCATATTCTTTGGTTGTTCCAATGATGTCTAGAGTAATATGCTCCCCAACTTTAGTCATATAACTAACTACTTTTATAATTTTTAACTTTTTCTAAGATTTTTTTCATTTCAGCTAATGAAAGATTCTTAGGCTCACCCATCTTTAAAGCAATAATATATTGATGGCAAATATTTTCTACCTCTTGAGCAAGCTCGAAAGCTTTTGATAAATTTTCTCCAAATGCAACTTGGCCATGATTTGCCATAAGACATGCCTTTCTATCTTTTAAGGCTTTAATCATGTTTGCCGAAAGTTCATGGGTACCAAAAGTTGCATATTCAGAGCATCTAATATCTTCACCACCTGCAAGAGCAATCATGTAATGAAATGGTGGAATAGATTTTCCGTGAGTAGATACTGCTGTAGCATGAGGTGAATGAGCATGGACTATTGCTTTTGCCTCCCACTTGTTTTTATAAATATCTTGGTGAAATCGCCATTCTGATGATGGATTTTTTCCAGAATTAAACCAGGATAAAAAATCTTTTTCTTCAGTTAAAGATAAAAAAACAATATCCTCTGGATTTAAAGATTCATACTTTTTTCCAGATGGAGTTATAAAAAAACCTTCAATACCATCTTCAATTCCTCTCACAGAAATGTTTCCTGATCTTAAAGGAGATAAATTAGTTGTATTCAGTTTAATTGAATACTCAATTACCTCTTCTCTTTCTTTTACATTTTTCATTTAAATAATTTGCTTAATCCATCGAATGAGGCTTCTGAAATCCCTCTTTCAGTTATTAATCCAGTTACATATTTTGCAGGTGTTACATCAAAAGCTAAATTAATAGCTTTACTTTTAGTTGGGTATATCAAAACTTTCTTAATTTCATTATTCTCATCTATACCTTCAACATGAGATAATTCCTCTGAATTTCTTTCTTCAATGGGAATGTCTTTTGCATCTTTGATGTCCCAATCAATTGTTGAACTTGGAAGAGCCACATAAAAAGGAACGTTATTATCATGAGCTGCTAATGCTTTAAGATAGGTTCCAATTTTATTACAAACGTCTCCATTGGATAAAGTCCTATCAGTACCTACAATACACATATCAACTTCGCCCCTCTGCATTAAAATACCCCCTGTATTATCAGCAATAATTGTGTTTGGAATTTCCTCTTCGTTTAATTCGTATGATGTTAAGTTTGCACCTTGATTTCTTGGTCTTGTTTCATCTACCCATACATGAACTGGTATTCCTTTTTTATGAGCATGGTAAATTGGTGATGTTGCTGTGCCCCAATTAATAGTTGCTAACCAACCTGCATTACAATGTGTTAATATGTTTACTGTGTCTTTCTTTTTATTATAAATTTCCTCAATTACTTTTAATCCATTAACACCAATATTTTCACAAAACTTTTCATCTTCATCACATATTTCTTTTGCTTCATGTAAAGCAATAGTTAATATTTGATCACTGTTAATTCCAACTAATTTATTTATCATTCGGTCGACAGCCCACTTTAGATTAATAGCAGTAGGTCTTGATTGAATTAATTCTTTTGCACTTTTTTTTATAAATTCTGGATCATTATTTTCTTTAACTGCCAAAGCTAAACCGTAAGCAGCTGTTGCTCCAATTAGAGGTGCGCCTCTCACCTCCATTACTTTAATCGCATTTATTGCATCATTTACAATTTTAAGTTCTTTAATTACAAATTTGTGAGGAAGTTTTGTTTGATCAATAATCTTAACAACATTATTTTCAAACCAAATAGTTCGATACTCTTTTCCTTCTATTTTCATTTATTTAAAACTCTACCTGCTACAGTTTTTAATTTATCTATAGTTTTTTTTGTTCTTTTTTCAGGAGCTGTAATTATTGCTACATCTAAACAATTGTTTGTTGGATCATTTGGATCTATATAATCTTCAAAATTATCAATCAAATTTTTAATCATAATTTTTGCTTTTTCAGCGTTTCCTAATAAAACTTTAATTACTTGTTGAACATCGACATTTTCATGATCTGGGTGCCAACAATCAAAATCTGTAACCATCGAAACTGATGCATATCTAATTTCAGCTTCTCTTGCTAGTTTTGCTTCTGGCATATTAGTCATTCCAATTACATCAGCCTTCCATGATCTATACAAATTAGACTCTGCTAATGTTGAAAATTGAGGCCCTTCCATAACTATATAAGTTCCATTTCTTTGATAATCTATATTTGATTTTTTAATTGCATCCTCACATGCATTCATTAATCCATGAGACGTAGGATGAGCCATTGATACATGAGCTACTATCTCATCATCAAAAAATGTTTTTATTCTTGCAAAGGTTCTGTCAATAAATTGATCTACAATTACAAATTTTCCAGGAGGTAAATCTTCTTTAAGAGATCCAACTGCAGATACTGAAACTATGTCACTTACTCCCAATTGTTTAAGTGCATCTATATTTGCTCTAAAATTAATGTTAGATGGGCTAATAAAATGCCCTCGGCCATGTCTTGGTAAAAAATAAACTTCCTTACCATTATATTTAGTTTTTAAAATCTGATCTGATGGTTTGCCCCAAGGGGTATTTAATTGAAGCAACTCTCTATCTTTAAACTCTTCAACATCGTAAAGACCACTCCCACCTATTATTGCTAATTTATTGGTTGTCATAATTTAAAAAATATTTATTTATACTTTTATAATTAACAATTATGAACTTAAAAGAATATATTAGATCAATTCCTGATTATCCAAAAAAAGGTATTTTATTTAGAGATATTACAACATTAATAAAGAATGAGGGTGCATTTGCTGAAACTATTAATCAAATAGTTAAAAGATCAAAAAAATTTAATTTCACTAAAATTGCTGCTATTGAATCTAGAGGTTTTGTTTTTGCATCAGCAGTTTCATATATTTTAAAAAAACCTTTCATAATGTTAAGAAAAAAAAATAAACTACCTGCTGAAGTTCATTCAATTGATTTTGAATTAGAATATGGAACTGCGACTATAGAAGTTCATAAAGACTCTATAAACGAAAATGATTCAGTTTTAATAATCGATGATTTAATAGCAACTGGTGGCACCGCTGAGGCTGCAGCAAAACTTGTAGAAATTTCGAGAGGCAAAGTAGCTGCATTTATTTTTGTGATCAATTTGTTTGATCTTGGTGGATCAGATAATTTAACAAAAAAAAATTATAAGGTTGAAAATCTTATAGATTTTCCTGGTCACTAATTTTAATTATTGGTCTAAAAAAAGATTTTTTTCCTAAAATTGCATTTAAAAATCCTTTTGCTCTATGAAGATAAATTTCTTTTTTTTTTTTATTAAATAAAAAATAAAAAAAATATTTTATTACAGAAGAAAAAAAAGTGGGCAAAGATGTCATTAAAGAGTTCAAAAAGCCATAATGCTTTTTATTAAAATAAAATTTTGACCATACCCAGTGCCAATTTCTAGACAGCTCAATTTGATGAGCATACTTTTTGTCAACTGCACTTGCACCAAGATGCTTGATTTTAGACTTTGGAACAACATAAATATCCTCATTATTATCTATAATTCTTTTGCACAGGTCGTCGTTTTCTAAATAAAGAAAAATATTTTCATCAAAATATTTAAAATTTTCAAAATTATTTAAATTATTTATTCTTTTTAAATTTAAAAGCATCGCAAATCCATCTACACTTTTTACTTTAAATGGTTCAGAACCAATATTTGACAAAATCTTTTGATTATGAAGTTTAAAGTTTGGAAAATTTTTTTCGTCTATAATAGGAGCTATAATACCAAAAGAAGTTAAATTACTTGATGCATTAATAATCTCATCTATAGTTTCTTCTTTAAGAATAACGTCTGGATTTAAAATAAATGCAAAATCAGTTAATACATGTCTCAACCCCAAATTATTACCAGAACCCATACCCACATTATTTGACAAAATACAAGTAATGTTGGAATATTTTTTTTCTATTTTTTCCTTAAACAAATAGTTGTTTGAATTATCAACAACAATAATTTTTATATCTTCAGGAATTGATTGTATGCAATCATGAATTACGTTTTCACTCATAAAACTCACTATCACCACAGTTAAATTTTGCCTAGATATTGACATAAGATATGTTTATTCAACTATACTAATACTTTTTAGTAATGTAAAAAATAATTTCTGATGAAAAAAATTATTGTAACAGGTGGTCTTGGATTTATTGGTAGTAATTTAATTGATATTCTAATTAAGAAAAAATTTGTTGTAATAAATTTAGATAAAATTACTTACTCTTCTAATTTTTATAATACAAAAAATTTTAAAAAACACAAAAACTATAAGTTCATAAAATGCGATATATCAAATAAAAAAATTTTAAATATTTTAAATAAATACAAACCTAGTTGTATTTTCAACCTTGCTGCTGAAACACATGTAGATAGATCTATAGACAATCCAGATAATTTTATAAAAAGTAATATTGTTGGTGTATATAATTTATTAGAATGTTTCAAAATTTTTTCAAAGAGAAATAAATCCAAACTTGTTCATATTTCTACCGATGAAGTTTATGGAGATGTTTTAAATGGTAGATCATCAGAAATTTATCAGTATAAACCCAGTTCACCTTACGCTGCGAGCAAGGCAGCTTCTGACCATCTTGTAAGCTCGTATGTGAGAACCTATAAGATTAATGCAGTTATTACTAATTGCTCGAATAATTATGGTCCAAATCAACATCCAGAAAAATTAATTCCTAAATTGATCTACAATATTTTAAAAAATAAAAAACTGCCTATATATGGAAAAGGTTTAAATTCAAGAGAGTGGATTTATGTAAAGGATCATTGTGAAGCTTTAATCAAAGTATATCAAAAAGGGAAAGCTGGAAACTTTTACAATATAGGTTCAAATAAAAATCTTAGTAATTTAGAAGTAACTAAAAAACTTTTAAATATAGCAAAAAAAAAAATTATTATTGGAAAAAATGTGAAAATTAATTTTGTCAAAGATCGACCTGGACATGATGTTAGATATGCTCTTAATAGTAACAAGATAAAAAAAGAATTAAATTGGAAGCCAAAAGTAAAATTTAGCGAAGGCATAAAACTGACTTTTGATTGGTATAATAATAATAAAATGTATTACAATTCTTTAAAAAAAAAAGATATTCATAAAAGATTAGGAAATAAATGATTAAAAAAGGAATAATTTTAGCAGGAGGTATGGGTACAAGAATGAGCCCAATTACTAAAGCAGTAAATAAACAATTATTACCTATTTATGATAAACCATTAATTTTTTATCCCTTATCAATTCTAATGTTGGCAAAAATAAAAAATATATTAATTATTGTTAACAAAGGACAACTTGAGCAATATAAAAAAATAATTCCAAATGGAAAAAGATTTGGAATTAAGATTTCTTTTTTAGAGCAAGATAAACCAAGAGGATTACCAGACGCTTTTATATTGGGGGAAAATTTTATCAAAAAAGATAAAGTTGCAATGATTTTGGGTGATAATTTTTTTTATGGTCAATCGCTAAGTAAGATGCTCAACCACTGTACAAAAATTAAAAACGGAGCAAAAGTAGTGCTTCATAGAGTAATCAATCCTGAGAATTTTGGGGTAGCTGTTGTTAAAGGCAAAAAAATTATAGCTATAAAAGAGAAACCAAAAAAATTTATATCAAATTTAGCAATTACAGGATTATATTTTTTAGACAATACAGTTGTAAAATTTGCAAAACAACTTAAGCCATCAAAAAGAAATGAGTTAGAAATAGTAGATCTTTTAAATAAATATAAAAAACAAAATAAACTATCCGCAGAATTTCTTGGCAGAGGTGGTGCTTGGCTCGATACAGGATCTATTGAAGATTTTTATAAAACGACAAATTTTGTTTCAGCTATTGAAAATCAACAAGGATTTAAAATAGCTTGTCTTGAGGAAATAGCATTAAATAATAAATGGATTAAAAAAAGAGATGTGGTTAAAGCTATAAAATTTTATGGAAATTGTGAATATTCAAAATACCTTAAAAAAGTAATATCATAGTGATAAAAACAAAATTAAAAAATCTATTTTTAATAAAAAATAAAAATTTTAAAGATCAAAGAGGTTATTTTAAAGAAATAATTAGAGAAAATAAATTAAAAAAAAAATTTCCTTTTTTAGTGATGTCTTATTCAAAACAAAATGTTGTTCGAGGACTTCATATTCAGACTAAAAATTCTCAAGGTAAGTTTGTAACTGTGATTAAAGGAAAAATTTTTGATGTAGCAATTGATTTAAGAAAAAATTCCAAAACTTTTGGGAAAGTGTATAGTTGTATTTTAAGTGAAAAAAATACAAAATCTATTTTTATACCTGAAGGTTTTGCACATGGATTTCAGAGTTTGGAAAAAGAAAACTATATAATTTATAGTTGTACAAAATATAGAGAAAAAAACAGTGAGGTTACTATTGATATCTGGGATAAAGGTTTAAATATAAAATGGCCTATTAAAAAGAAGATTGTTTCAAAAAAAGACAAAAAGGGAATTACTTTTCAAAAATATAAAGAAATATACTTATAATGAAAGATCTTATTCTAGTTACAGGTGGCGATGGAAAATTTGCAAAGGTATTAAAATCAAAAAATAAAATTTTAAACTTTTATTTTGCAACTAAAAAAGAGTGTAACATTTTAAACGTAAATTCAATTGAGAAGATAATAAAAAAAACCAAACCTAGAATAATTATGCATTGCGCTGCTCTTTCTAGACCAATGAATATACATGAAAAAGAAATAATAAGAAGTATTGATATAAATATCATTGGTACATCTAACATCACTAAAGTTTGTAAAAAAAATAATTTAAAATTGATTTATTTTTCTACAGGTTATGTTTATGAAGGAATTAAAGGAAATTATTCCGAACTTGATCCAGTAAAACCTTTTAATAACTATGGATTATCTAAATTAGGGGGGGAATGCGCTGTTAGAATGTATAAGAACTCCCTTATTTTGAGACTAACTATGACAGAAAAACCTTTCGCATATAAAAAGGCTTATTCTAATTTAGAAACAAACTTTATGTTTCACGAAGATGTTGTTAAAATTCTACCCAAAATAATTAAACAAAAAGGTATTATAAACATAGGTGGTAAATCTCAATCGGTTTATTCTTTTGCTAAATCTTACAATAAAAAAATAAAAAAAATTAAAATGAATAAAAAATCACAATTACCTCCAAAGCAGACTATGAATATTTCAAAACTAAAGAAATTGTTATCAAAATAGTCATTATTTAACTTATCCACAGGGTATAAATTAATTTGAAATAAGTTTTAATAATAATAACTTTATGAATTATGAGAATTGAAGAAGAATTAAAGCTCGATTATTCAGATGTTTTGTTTAGACCTAAAAGAAGTACTCTTAAAAGTCGTAAAGATGTTAATTTATTGAGAACTTATCGCTTTAAATATAGTAAAAACGAATGGTCGGGTATTCCAATAATGGCAGCAAATATGGATGGAGTTGGCGAACTAAGTGTTGCTGAAAAATTAAATGAATACGGAATGATAACATCTTTAACAAAACAACACGATGTTAAAAAAATTAAACAAAATAAAAATATTAAAAAAATATATTCTAATATCGCTCTTAGTGTCGGTATAAAGAAAGAAGATTTTTTAAATTTAGATAAAGTATTAAAAGAATTTAGTTTTTTTAAATTTATTTGTATTGACGTTGCTAATGGATACACAGAACATTTCACCAATTTCATTAAATCAGTAAGAGATAAGTATCCTACTAAAACAATCATTGCTGGTAACGTAGTAACAGCTGATATGACTCAAGAATTAGTTTTAAGTGGTGCTGATATTGTTAAAATTGGAATTGGACCCGGTAGTGTTTGCACAACAAGAATTCAAACTGGTGTTGGATATCCTCAATTAAGTGCAGTCATAGAATGTGCTGATGCAGCACATGGACTAGGTGCACATGTAATAGCAGATGGTGGATGCACATGTCCAGGAGATGTTGCTAAAGGTTTTGGAGGTGGTGCAGATTTTGTAATGCTTGGAGGTATGCTTGCTGGACATGATGAAGGAAATGGAAAAATTGTTAAAGTTAATGGAGAAAAATATATTGAATTCTATGGATCTAGTTCTGAAGTTGCTAATAAAAAACACTATGGTGGACTGTCAGATTATAGAAGTAGTGAAGGAAGGAAAGTTAGGGTAAAATATAGAGGTAAAATAAATGATACTATTTTAAATATTCTTGGTGGTGTAAGAAGCAGTTGTACTTATGTTGGTGCGCCTTCACTCAAACAATTAAGTAAATGTACAACATTTGTTAGAGTATCAAATCAGTTTAATGATAGTTTAATTAAATAATTTACTTTTCAAACTTAAAATCTCTTATATTTGTAGTTTCATATTTCTCAAAAGGCATATGTATCCATGGGGAATCTTTTAAATAATCTACAGAATAATCAGGGTTAAATTTTGAAGTTGATTTGTGCCATATAACTGCAGTTTTAATTTTTTCTTCTAAATAAAATCCATAAAAATGCTCTAACCATTTAATGCTTTTTATCAAAGTTTTACCTGAGTCCGCTAAATCATCAACTAATAAAACATGTGAACCTAAATTTGGAGTGGTTTTTGCTAAATCTCTTGAAAAAGTAAATTGACCTTGTTGGTTTTTAATATCATCACTATCGCCATGATAAGACTCAACTGATAAGATAGCTAAAGGTACATTAAAAAGTCTACTAAAAACATCTCCTACTCTTAATCCACCTTTTGCAATACAAATAATTTGATTAAATTTTAAATTATCTTCATAAACTTTTTTAGCTAATTGCTCTATCTTGTTATGATAATCTTCCCAAGTTATATAAATATCTTTCATAATTTATGGTAGCGGGAAGTGGGATCGAACCACTGACCTCGGGCTTATGAGTCCCGCGCTCTAACCAACTGAGCTACCCCGCCTTAATTGATTAATGACTTATAATATAAATCTTTATTGTTTCAATAAACTTTTTAAATCAAATTCTAAACTAAATAATAAAATAAACAGCTAACGAACTTACTAAACCAGCTAAAATAATTGAAAAAACAATTCTTTTTTTTAGTGTTCTTTTTTGATCTAACCTAACTCTATTTAGCAATATATTTACGTTGGTAGTTTTAATCTTATCTATTTCTAAATCTTTATTTGAAGCAATATCAAAATTAGATAATGTAGTATCTAAATCTTTTTTTTTCACACTTAATTTAATCAGCTAATCAGCTTTAATACAATAAAATTTGAAGATACTAAGTTCTTTTAAAATCTTTAGTATTTAGTGGTTTTGAAATAATTTCGACTGGGTATTTGATCTTTTCAATTTCTATAAACAAACTTTTATCTCTAAGAGTTTCTATTGTGTTTCCTGAATTGACATAACCAAAAGCTAGATTTTTATCAAAACAGAATGAGTAATTTCCTGAAGTTGTTCTTCCTATGATTTTATTCTCTAAATAAATAGGTTCTTCATGTAGTAACAGAGGTTCACCAGGTTTACTATCCTTTAAAGTAAACATCATCATCGTTTTGTCTAGTGGTTTATCTTTAATCTTTAACAGAGCATCTTTACCTATAAAATTAACATTTTTTTTATAGCTAATTGTAAACTTTAAACCTGCTTGGTACTGATTTTCCTCTGGAGATATATCATGGCCCCAATGTACAAAACCACTTTCCATTCTCATTATGTCCATCGCATGCATTCCACAGTGAGATAAATCAAAATTTTTACCTTCTCCAATTAAAATTTTATATAATTTTAAAGCGTTTTCTTTACCAACGTATAATTCAAATCCAATTTCACCAACATAAGATATTCTTTGCGCCCAAACTTTAATATTATTTATCTTAACATTTTTACCTGTACCAAATTTAAAATTTTCAGAACTAAAATCATCACTGCTTATTTTTTGAATCATGTTTCTGCTTTTAGGACCAAACAAACCAAGACAACAAATACTTTCTGTAACATCTAAAAATTCAACTTCTTTAGACAAATATTTCAGGATATGATATTTATCTCTTTCTCTTGTTAACGCTGAACTAACTATTCTAAAATGGTTTTTATCAAGACAAACAACTGTTAAATCTGTTTCGATACCACCATCCTCATTTAGCATATGAGTATAAGTAGTTTTTCCAATTTCATTTTTAATATTAGCAGTACAAATTTTTTGTAAATTAATATGAGTTTTTTCACCTTTCAAATCAAATTTTGAAAAAGTTGAAAAATCAAAAAGTCCAACATTTTTTCTAGCATTTGTAGTTTCATGTTTTGCTGACGGATACCAATTTTGGTATTTAAAACTATACTCATATTCTGGTTTTTCTCCATTTAAGGAATACCACATAGGTCGTTCAAAACCTCCTGCCACGCCAAAACAAGCTCCTACTTTTTTTAATTCATCGTGATAGGGTAATAATTTTTCATTTCTTGAAGTTTTGTGTTGTTTATAAGGCCAATGCATCCCGTAAAGATCACCTAAAGTTTCAGTTACTCTATCCATGATAAATTTTTTAGATGAGTGAAACTTTTGGAATCTTTTTATATCTAGAGAAAATAAATCTTCATTTATATGTCCATTTATCATCCATTCAGCAGTTACTCTTCCTGCTCCCCCAGAACTTGCGATGCCAATACTATTAAAACCACAACAAGTATAGAGATTTTTTACTTCTATTGTTTCCCCAAGCAAATATTGAGTATCAGGTGTAAAGGACTCTGGTCCTGAAAAAAATTTTCTAATACCTGCATTTTCTAACATCGGTAGCCTATGAAAAGATTTTTCAAGATAAGGTTCGAAGTGGTCAAAGTCATCTGGAAATTCTCCAAATGAAAAATTATCAGGAACTCTTCCACTATTTTTAAAAGCAGGTTTTGCATTAGGTTCAAAAATTCCAACTAACATTTTTCCAGCATCTTCTTTTAAATAAAGACAAGCATTATAATCCCTTAAAACTGGTAAATCTTTAGGGAGATCTTTCATTGGTTCTGTAATCACATAGAAATGCTCATTTGGATATAACGGAACACTTACACCGATATCTTCTCCAATTTGTCTAGACCACATTCCTGTAGCTAAAACTACATATTCACAATCAATTTTCCCTTTGATAGTTTCAACACCATATATTCTTTTGTTTTTTACTAAAATTTTTTTTACCGGTGACTTCTCAAATATTTGAACACCCATCATTTTAGCAGCTTTAGCCAATACATTGGTAACTCCAACAGGATCTGCCTGACCATCTTTTGGCATATAAACGCCACCTACTAGATCTTCGTTTTTTACTACTGGATATAATTCTTTTATTCTTTGTTGGTTTAAAACCTCAACTTCAACATTAGATAATTGTGCTGTTGTGGCTTGCCTTAATAACTCCTGCATCCTTTCTTTAGATGATGCAACTGTTATTGCTCCATTTTGTTTAAGACCAGTTGATAAACCTGTTGTTTTTTCTAGCTCTTTGTAGAGATCTAAAGAATATTTTCTTAATTTAGTAATTGTAGAAGTTGCTCCTAATTGACCTATTAATCCTGCGGCATGCCATGTCGTTCCAGAAGTAAGTTGGTCTCTTTCTAATAAAACAACATCTTTCCAACCAAATTTTGCTAAATGGTAAGCACAAGAGGTACCAGCTACTCCACCCCCTATTACAACTACCTTTGCACTTGAAGGATAGTTTTTTTCCATTTCTAATGTTTGATAGCTTCTCCAGGTTCTACGAAATTATGCCCAAAAACATCAGCAACAGCTTTGTAAGTTACTTGACCTTTGTGAACATTTAAACCTGCTAAAAAGTTTTTATCTTCACTTAATGCTTTTTGATAACCCTTGTTAGCAAGCTTAACTAAGAAAGGTAAAGTTGCATTATTTAGTGCTAATGTTGATGTCCTGGGAACACCACCAGGCATATTTGCTACACAATAATGGACTACATCATCAACTATATAAGTTGGATCACCATGTGTTGTGGGTTTGCTAGTTTCTACACAGCCTCCTTGATCTATAGCTACATCAACAATTACTGAACCTCTTTTCATTGTTTTAATCATTTCCTTGGTAATTAATTTTGGAGCTTCTGCACCTGGAATTAATACTCCACCAACTAATAAATCTGCTTCAGCAACTAATTTATCTAAATCTGTTTTATCACTTTGTTCTGGAATAATTTTATCTCCAAACATTTCAACAAGTTGTTTTAATCTAGCCTCAGATTTATCTACAATATGAACTTTAGCTTGCATACCAGTTGCAATCACTGCAGCATTCTCTCCAACAACTCCTCCACCTAAAATAACCACTGTTCCACCTGTTACACCTGGTGCACCACCTAATAACAAACCTCTACCACTTTGGTTTTTCTCCAAACAATGAGCACCAGCTTGTACTGACATTCTTCCTGCAACAGCGCTCATAGGTGCAAGTAAAGGCAATCTTCCATTATCATCTGTTACTGTTTCGTAAGCAATGTTAATGCTTTTAGATTTTATTAATCCTGCAGTTAGTTCTTTTGCTGCTGCTAAATGTAGATAAGTATATACAATTTGGTTTTCTCGAATCATATCAACTTCTACTTTTTGAGGTTCTTTAACTTTAACAATTATTTCAGCATCATTAAAAATATCAGCTGCAGTATCAGCAATTTTAGCACCAGCTTTTAAATATTGATGATTTTCAAAACCAGCTTCAAAACCACCGTTATTTTCAACTAAAACTTCATGTCCTTCTGAAACTAAAGTTTTAACGCTATCTGGTGTTAGACCAATTCTATTTTCTTGTGGTTTTATTTCTTTAGGAACTCCAATTTTCATAAACGAAAATTAATTCTTTTTACTTTTTGCGTAATTTGTTATTCCAGTTCGAAGTTTTTCAATAATCTCATCAATATGTTTTTTTTCACAAATAAACATTGGAGCAATGATTAAACAATCACCTGTAGCTTTGAAATTTACACCTGCTTCATAACAATGTTTGAAACAAGTAAATCCAGCAGCACCTGGTTTTTTATCCATTACTATATCTATTCCACCCATCATTCCGTACCCTCTAATATTATCAACAACATCAATATCCTTTAAAGACATCAAACCTTCTTGGAAATAAGGTGCTAAATTTTTAGCTCTATTGAATATATCATCTTTTTCAATGATATCTTGTACAGCTAATCCGGCAGCTACAGAAATTGGAATTCCTGAATAAGTATATCCGTGAAATAATTCAATTGTTCCTTTAGGGGCATTTTCTGCAATAGCATCATAAATATCTTCTTTACATGCAACAACTCCCATAGGACTGATTCCGTTTGTAGTTGCTTTCGCCATTGTCATCATATCTGGAGTTACACCATATTCTTGTGATGCAAATGGAGATCCGGTTCTTCCCCAGCCTGTTATTACCTCATCAAAAATTAAAAGTATTCCATGCTTATCACAAATCTCTCTTAATCTTTGCAAATATCCTTTTGGTGGAACTAAAGTACCTGTTGATCCTGCAATAGGTTCAACTATACAAGCAGCAATATTTTCAGCTCCAAAGTTCATACAAATTCTCTCTAAATCCTCTGCTAATTCAACACCTGTTTCAGGTTGACCACTTACAAATTTATGTTCTGGTAAATGTGTATGTCTCATATGAACAACACCTGGCATCAAAACACTAGCAAATGTCTTTACATTATTAACCATGCCACCTACAGAAGTCGCACCAATATTCATTCCGTGATAACCTCTCTCTCTACCAACAAATCTAAATCTTTGACTATCTCCTCTTGCTCTGTGATAAGCGATTGCAATTTTAATTGCAGTTTCAACAGCAGTTGAACCACAAATAGTATAAAACATTCTATTCAAGTTTCCTGGAGTATGTTTTGAAATTCTAGTCGCTAATTCAAATGATCCACCAAATCCTTGTTGGAAAGGTTGACAATAATCTAAAGTTTTTAATTGATTTGTTATTGCTTGAATAATTTCTTCTCTACCATGACCTAAAGGATTACAAAATAATCCTGAGCTTGCATCAATTTGAGTTTGTCCTTGATGGTTTTTTAAATACACACCTTTAGCTTCAACAATTAATCTTGGGTTCTCTTTAAAATCTTTGTTAGATGTAAATGGCATCCAGTGCTCATTTAAAGAATTTGGAATTGCTGTTTTATTTTGTGTGCTCATAAAAATTTCTTTCTATAAAATAATTTAATATAATCTTAAGGCCTCTTTAGACTAAAATAAATGGATTAACTACCACATTATTGACACAACCAACGATTGTATAAACTTTCTTTTTTGTTTTACTTCGGGCTCAATTTGAATTTAAATATCCAGAATTTAATTAATTAAACATAGGGGAATAAATGAAAAAAATACTAAGTTTTATTCTAGGATCTATTTTTGCACTTAACCTATCAATTTCAGTTGCTAATTCAGCTGCAAATGAAGTTAGAGTTGCATACTTTCTAGAATGGCCAAGTCCAAACCTAGAGGACATGATGAAGAAAAATTACTCAAAAGCTTTAGGGGTTCCAGTCAAGTGGACAAGCTTCAATACTGGTGTGGAAATGACAGAGGCCATGCTAGCAGGAGATATTGATATTTCTTACTCACAAGGTTTAGTGCCATTTATCAATGCTGTAAAATCTAATGCACCTATCAAACTAATTGATATTGCAATGGAATACGGAATGGGTGGAACTACATGTGTTACATCTAATGCTTCTGGAATTACAAAAGCAAACGCTAGTGAATTAGAGGGTAAAAAAGTTGCAGTGCCTTTAGGTACTATGGCTGATTATGTTTTTACTGCAAGTATGGAAATTGTAGGTGCCGATCCAAGCAAAATGACTGTTATTGATATGGTTCCAGAAGATGGAGCTGCAGCTTTAGTAAGTGGTGATGTTGCGATGGCATGTTTATTTGGTGGTAATTCAATTGCAGCAGCTACAGAAGTTGGTTCTAGATTAATTTCAGTAGAGGAAGCTAGAGCTGGAGGTATTCTAGGTATAGATATTACTTCTGTAACTAATAAGTTTATGAATGAAAATCCAGGTATGGTAAGGACTTTTGTTGAAGTTACTCATGAAGCTAATGCAAGATATAATTCAGGTAAAAGCGATATGAATTCTATGTCTAAAGCATCTGCGATGGAAGTATCAAAAATGAAAGGTACTTTAGATGGATTTAAATTCTTAACTCCTGAAGAAACTAAAAAATCTATGGAGAGTGGTAATCTAGCTGGTTTCTTGGATGGAATGGGAACTCCAAAAGGAAACGTAGATACAAGTTTCTTACCTTTATAATTTTAAAGGTTTAAAACTTTTTAAATAGGCACTGATTTAATAATTAGTGCCTATTTTTTTTAAAAAATTTCAAATATAAGGGCACAATGAGTGATCTTGTTTCTCAAAATCTAAATATGATTTTTAAAACTCCAAAAGGAGAAACAGTTCATGCGCTTAAAGATGTAAGTTTTACTTTAAAAAAAGGAGAGTTGCTTACGGTTCTTGGTCCTTCTGGTTGTGGAAAAACAACTTTACTAAACATTACTGCTGGATTTTTAAGACCTACTTCAGGAAATATTACATTAAATAATAATGAAATTGATGGGCCTGGTGTTGAAAGAGGAATGGTATTTCAACAAGGTGCTTTGTTTGAATGGTTAACAGTAGCTGAGAATGTAAATTTCGGACTTAGGATGAAAAAAGAAGATCCTGAAGTTACAGCTAATAAAGTTGAGGAATGGTTAGATATAGTTGGTTTGAAAGGATTTGGTAACACTCCTACTTATCAATTGTCAGGTGGTATGCAGCAAAGAGTTGCTCTTGCAAGATGTTTAATAAATGATCCTGATCTAATTTTAATGGACGAGCCATTAGGGGCTTTAGATGCACTAACAAGAGAAAAGATGCAGTCATTAGTTTTAAAAATTTGGAAAGAAACCGGAAAAACTATTATTTTAATTACTCACTCCGTGGAGGAAGCTCTCTTACTTGGTGAAAGATTATATGTTATGGCACCAAGACCAGGAAGAATACATAAAGAATACAATCTTCCATTTGCAGAAATGGGTCTTACACAAGATTTAAGAGAAATTAAAAAAAATAAAGAATTTTCATCAACTAGAGAAGAAATTTTATCCATGATCTGGAACATGGAAGAAGAAATAATGGGAAAAGATAATTAATGCTAACTCAAATTGTAACAATATTAATTGTAGTATCTATTATTGGATGCATTCTTTATGGAAGAAGATTAATTAAAACTGAAAAAGTTGATGCTGTATTTGGTAATCCGGAAAGAGCTAAAGGTGGAAAGCACTGGGTAATTGTTGGTAGTAGTGTAATATTAATGCTGTGGCTTTATTATTCATGGGATATAGCAAGAGGTTTTTATCCAAAATCTGCAAACGAATTGTGTCAAGTTGCTAAAATAAATGAATCATTATTAGGTTTAAAATATCAATTTCCTATTGAAGAGAGAGAGTTCAAAAGTACTTCAATTATAAAAATTGAAAATAAAAATCTTATAAAGATTGCAAATGAAATAAAAGGATCCACAGATCTAAACGATCAACAAAAAACAATCCTTGTAAGTTACATTGATAGAACCTCTAAATTAATTCCATTTTTAACAAGCGAAGAATTAATAGAAATTGATACCAAAATAAAAATTCAAGAAATGACTGAGCAAATAAAGCAACTCAGTATTGATTTTCAAAAGGAAGATTATCCTTTTGAGACAGGTGCTCAAAAAATTGAAAGACAAAAACTTATTGATGAACAGGGTGGTTGGGGAATTGTCACTATAGATTCTGGTAGTGGGTCAATAGAAAACACTATCGAGATACCAACTGCTCCTCAGACTAAAAAAGGGTTAAAATTTCATGCAGCAGCAAAAGAACTAAGTTTAATAAATGACAATTTTTTTAAATTAAGAAATCACAATCCATTATTCAAAAGCACAATAAAACAATTAAAAGATGATATTAAAGCTTATAGAAAAAGTTTAGATGATAGTGGTGAGATAGCATCTGACTATGCAAAAAATATCGTTAAAATTGCAAGAAGAATAGAATTTGCAAGCATTTATCCTCCTAATGCTTTAAATGAAATGCAAGAAGCCATCTTAGAGTTTGATGAATTGCAAAACAAAGAACAAGGTGGATTAAGATTAATTGATATCCTTTTGTTTCCCTCAGGAACAATTGTAGCAAGTGGAGCAACTTGTTCTGAGCAAGGTTCAGGTAGATGGCTGCCTAAACCATCTGATACATTTAATAAATTTGTGGAACTATCAAAACCAAGTGTTGGATACAAAAATGTTCCTCTTTTATGGATTGAAATGGTTGATGTCAGTAAAATGATAGGATTTATTTTACCAGATTGGATAGCTGATATATTGCCTGGTGATTATCCAGTGCATACTAAAGATGGAATAGTAAAAGAAAACTTTAAAAGTAGTGTCTTAAAAGTTGTAACAGGTGACTTTAAATTACTGAAAGTTCCCGTTCCATACGGACATATCTGGGACTCCTTTATGAGGGTGTTTTTAGGATTAGTTTTTGGAATTATTATTGGTGTTCCATTAGGATTATTTATGGGTCTAAACAGATTTGCCAAAGGTTTCTTTGATCCGTTAATTGAACTTTATAGACCGGTCCCTCCTCTTGCATGGGCACCTTTAATTATTTCTGTGCTTGGAATTGATAACTCTGGAAAAGTATTTTTATTATTTATGGTCTCTTTATCGATAATGATTATTTCTGCTAGAGCTGGCGCATCAGGAACTCAGCTTTCAAAAATCCACGCAGCACACTCATTAGGAGCTACTAAAAAACAAATTTTAAGACATGTAATTTTCCCAAATTCACTTCCTGAAATTCTTACAGGAATTAGAGTTGCTGTTGGTATGTGCTGGGGAACACTTGTTGCTGCAGAGTTTCTAGCAGGTACAACTGGTATTGGTTTTGTTGAAAATGTTGCAAAAAAATACTTCCAGTGGGAGGTTATTTGGATAACAATAATTATTATGGGACTACTAGGTCTTTTATTTGATATTACATTAAGAAAAATAATCGATAAAACTATTCCATGGAGAGGAAAAGGTTAGTCTCTAAATTTAATCTTTCTACTACCTATATTAATTTCATTTGTAAAATTGTCATTAATATATTTATCTAAAATTGGATACTTCAAATTAAAAGATATTTGACCCCAATCATCTGTTTTACCGTTAGTAATGATTGCATTCGTATTAATTAAGGTATTAACAAACTTTTTTTGATTATTTTCCGAACCTAATGACCATAAAAAACTATATCTTGAACAACTAGGTTTTTTTAGCAAATATAACAAAGGTGAGTCATAAGTATATAGATCTATACAATTTTCATTTTTTAGTATTTTAGAGGCCTGTAAAACAAATTCTAAATCGCTTTTTTCAATGAATTCTTTATCTTTGGCATATATATAATCATTAAAATTTATTTTGTAATTTTTTAAATTCGAAAAATTAAAATGCATTTTATATGCAGAAAAAATAATTATGAAAATTAAAAAATAGTATTCGATAAATTTGATTTTTAGACTAAAACTAACTTTATCTAAATATTGAAAAATAGCTGATAAAATTAAAATAACTATAAACAATAATGGATAACCAAAAGCCTGCCTAATATGACCACCATCGGATCTTCCTAAAGCATAAATGTAGGACAAAAAAGCAAAAATGGATAAAAGAATTAAGAAAATTTTAATATTACTATTTTGTTTTTGAATATCGTTTTTAAGAATTAAATTTAAAGAAAATAATACTGAAAATAGAATTACCAATATAGTTTTTGTTGCACGTGATGAATTTGAATCTTCAGAAAATAATTGAGGATGAATTATGCCATGAATATTACTAATTTCTTTAAGAACTGATTTTGTATTAGATAGAAAAAAGGTGAATTCATCCTGTAAAATAAAAGCCATGATTAACCAGGATATTGTTATAATAACTAGTATATAAAATACACTGCCATAGTTCTTATTAATTACAAAATAAAGCAAGATACAAATTGCAATTAAATTAAAAATTATCGCTCTGTCGACGCTCCAAAAAAAAGAAAGTACACTTAAAACACCTAGCAAAATAAAAGAGTATTTAAATTTACTATTGTCTGAACTAATAAAATTAATACCCAATATTAATAAAATTAAATTTAAAATTTCTCTTGATTCAATTAAATCTGCTGAATTTATGTCATAATCAATAAAATCTACTAATATGAAAAATAAAATTGTAAAAAAAAATAATCTTATCTTTTCCTGAACATTAATTGTTTTTGAAATTTTTAATGATAAAAAAAGTAATAAAAACTTTGTTATTAAGATTAATATTGTTTCTGAAAATCTAACTAAACCAATGCTTTGAAAATCAAATAACTTCCATATATATTTAACATTTATTATTTCAATAAAAATACCACTAGTTATATATGTCCCACTCCACAAAGAGTTGTCAAAAAAACTCTTAAAAGCTGAATTTAATCTTTGGCCAGAATGAAATATATCTAGTTTATGATATGAAAAATCTAAAGAGAAAAACTCTAAAAGTATTAAAATAATAAAAATAAAAAAAAATATATCGAGAGTGTATTTTTTTTCTCTTTCTATTTTTTTTTCATTTCTAAAAAAAATGTATAAGTTACTCCATTGTTTTTTTTCAATATAAATTTTACATATTAAAAATACAAATGATGGAAGCAAAATAAGTGTCAAATATTTAATTGGGTCGTTAAGTGAACTGTAATTGTTTATTGAGTAATCACCTATTATCCCATTTGGTTGATATCCGATATGAAGATTGTTCCATAAGAGAATAGATAAAAAAATTATTATTAATGTAATTAATAAAGTATAAATTTTATTTTTTTGTATTTTCACTTTATCTGTGATTTATATTAATATAATGAGTTTATCTATAGTAATTCCTGTTCATAATGAAGAAGAGCAATTAAAGATAACTATACCAAAATTAATCCATTTTAAAAAAAAAATAAATGATTTAGAAATTATTTTTGTAGATGATCTTAGTGCTGATAATACTAATAAATTAATAAAAAAATATATTAAAAGAAAAAAATTTATTAAATTAATTAAAAATAAAAAAAAGGGTCTAGGCTCTGCAATTAGTTGCGGTATATTGAGATCTCAAAAAAAATATGTTTGTATCTTTATGGCAGACATGTCAGATGATTTAAAAGATTTGAAAAGATATTTTTCTGAAATATCTAATAAAAATCTTGATGCAGTTTTAGGATCTAGATTCATAAAAAATTCTTATGTAAAAGATTATCCATTATTTAAATTTATTTTAAATAGATTTTTTAATACTTTCGTAAGAATTCTTTTCTTTTCTGATTATAATGATTTTACAAATGCTTTCAAAATTTACAAAAAAAAAACTTTATTAAAAATATTTCCATTAGTTTCTGAGAACTTTAATGTATTCCTGGAATTACCTTTGAAAATAATTATCAGAAAATATAAATACAAAATTATTCCAATAAATTGGAAAAACAGAAAAAAAGGTAAATCAAAATTTAAAATAAATGAATTAGGATCAATGTATTTATTTACTATGCTGTATTGCTTATCTGAAAAAATTCTTTTAAATAAAAAAAAATGAAAATTTTAATTACAGGTGGATGTGGGTTTGTGGGGACAAATTTAAGTTTATACTTAAATTCAAAAGGATTTTATGTGCATAGTTTAGACAACCTATCAAGAAAAGGTTCGAAATATAATTTAACTTTGTTAAACAAAAGAAAAATTAAAAATTTTAAAATTAACATTGAAAATTATAAATTTATTCAAAGTTTACCTAAATATGATCTTATAATTGATTGCTGCGCTGAAGCAGCTGTTGAGATATCGAAAAAAGATATAGACAAAGTTTTTAATACTAATTTGATAGGAACATTTAATATTTTGAAAAAAATAAAAAAAGATAAGTCTAAATTGATTTACCTTTCTACTAGTAGAGTTTATCCAATTTCATTTAAAAAAAAAATTATTAAATCTAAATTAAAATTAACAAAGTTATTTGGAGAAAAAAATTCAATAAATGGACCAAAGACAATTTATGGAGTTACAAAGTTAGCATCTGAAATGCTTATTGAAGAATTTTCTTATGCTTTTGGATTAAAATATATTATTAATCGATGTGGGGTTATATCAGGACCTTTGCAATTCGGTAAACAAGATCAAGGGTTTGTTAGTTTATGGGTTTGGAGACATTTAAATAAAAAAAAAATGAAATATATAGGTTATGGAGGTTACGGGAACCAAGTCAGAGATGTTCTACATATAGACGATTTATGTAATCTTATATATTTACAAATAAAAAAGTTTAAAAAAATAAATAATAAATTATTTACAGTAGGTGGATCTAAAAAAAGTTATACTTCTTTAAATCAACTTACTAAAATTTGTGAAAAATTCACTAAAAATAAAATAAAATTTTCTAACATTTCAAAAACATCTATATATGATATTCCTTATTATGTAACAAACAATAATCTTGTGACAAAAAATTATAATTGGAAACCTAAAAAAAATATTAACACAATAGTAAAGGATGTTTTCGATTGGTTAACAAAAAATAAAAAAAATTTAAAAAAATACTTCTAATGTCAATTGCAATTATAACAGGTTCATCAGGATTAGTTGGTTCAGAAACTGTAAACTTTTTTTGTGACAAAGGATTTGATGTTATCGGATTAGACAATAATCTTAGAGAGTTTTTTTTTGGTAAAAATGGGTCTACTAACTGGATTAAAGCAAAGTTATTAAAAAAAAATAAGAATTTTAAACACTTAAACATAGATATAAGAAATTTTGATAAATTAAGTAAAATATTTAAAAAATATTCAAAAAGAATATCGGTTATAATACATTGTGCGGCTCAACCTTCTCATGATTATGGCAAAAAATTCCCATTTTTAGATTTTCATGTAAATGCAACTGGAACATTAAATCTTTTAGAGTTAACAAAAAAACACTGCCCTAATGCACCTTTTATTTTTATGTCTACAAATAAAGTTTATGGAGACAGCCCAAATAAATTAAACATTATAGAAAAAAAATTCAGGTGGGAATTAAAAACCAAAGACAAAAACTATAAAGGTATAAAAGAAAATTTTTCTATAGACAATTCTACACATAGTTTTTTTGGAGTATCCAAAACTTATGCTGATTTAATTGTGCAAGAATATGGAAAAAATGTTGGATTAAAAACTGTTTGTTTTAGAGGTGGATGTATAACTGGACCAAACCATAGTGGTGCTAAGTTGCATGGATTTTTATCTTATTTGGTTAAAGCTAGTATTTTTAAAAAAGAATATAATCTTATTGGATATAAAGGAAAGCAAGTGAGAGACAATTTACATAGTAATGATTTAGTAAATTGTTTTTGGGAATTTTATAAAAAACCTAAATATGGAGAAGTATATAATATTGGAGGCGGAAGATTTTCAAATTGTTCAATTATTGAAGCTTTAAATATAGTTGAAAAATCATGTAATTTTAAAATAAAAAAGAAGTATATTAAAATGCCAAGAGTTGGTGATCATATATGGTACATTTCAGATACTTCAAAATTTAAAAAACACTATCCTAAATGGATACAAAAATACAATACTAAAAAAATTATAGAGGAATTAATTGAATATCAAGAGTAAAAAAATTTATAATCTTGTAAATAGGATTTTCAAAAAATACAATTTAAGTGCTGAACATTCAAAAATATCTACAAATGCTTTAATCAATGCAGAATTAGTTGGTGCATACGGGCATGGTTTGTCTAGAATTAAAATGTATTGTGATCGAATTTCAAAAAAATTAATTAATCCAAAACCAAAAATTAAAATTAAAAAAATTTCTCCTTCTATTTCTCATATTGATGCAAATAATAGTATTGGTTTTGTTGCAGCTGATTTAGGAATTAAAACTGCAATTAAACACGCCCAAAAAACCGGAATAGGGATGGTAGCAGTTAAAAATAGTGGTCACTATGGTTTATCAGGTTATTACGCTGAACAAGCAGTAAAAAAAAATTTAATTACAATGATCTATACAAATGCTCCACCAGCAGTTGCACCACATGGTGCATTAAAAACTTTATTTGGAACAAATCCAATTTGTTTTGGATCTCCTACTGGTTCTAAAATCCCATTTATTTTAGATACATCAATCTCAATGATTAATAGAGGAAAAATTAGAGTTGCAGCTAGAAATAATCAATCAATTCCTGCGGGAGTTGCTTTAGATAAATTTGGTAAACTAACAACTGATGCTAAAAAAGCTTTAAAGGGAGTTCAATTACCAATTGCAGGTTTTAGAGGCTCAGGACTTGCTTGGATGGTAGATATATTAAGTGGAGTTTTAACTGGAGGAAACCACGCAGGAAGAGTTAAAGATCCATTTGAAGATTTTTCAGGTCCACAAAATATTGGACATTTATTTATTACTTTTAAAGCAAATATATTTCAAAAGAATTACAACCAACGAATTAAAGATAATATTAAAACAATAAAAAAACTTCCAAAGATAAAAGGTGTTAAGGAAATAATGTATCCAGGACAAAATAAATATGCCCGGTATAAAAATAACTCAAAAAAAGAAATTTCTATACCAGATATAATAAAGAAAGATTTGGAAACCTTAATAAGTTAACATCGTTAGAGCACCCAAAGAAACGATAACAGATGATAAAATTATTGTTCTTTTAACTTTTTCCTTCTTTTTTTCTACTAGAAGTCTTTGCTTTAGAACATCCACGTTAACCCTTTTAGGAGTTTCGACATATTGAGAGGGGGTCTCTACAATCTCGGATGTTCTATGTAAGCTTTCTGTACTCATATTTTGTTTATAAATTATATTTTAATCATTATTAGTTTTATTTTTACATACTAGAGTTGTCCAAAATGGGTTGACTCTAATTTCACTTTTGTTCATATTGGGTTTTTTTACACAAACATGAATACTTTACCTAGCATTTCCGAACACATAGATCAGAATGTAATCAATAAAGTAATTGAAGATAATTTTGCCGCACTGGCACCCTCTTTTTACACTCTAGCCAGCAATTGGTTTGTAAGAGCTTACGACCATTACAAAGATATAGATAAGTTCATCATCATTATATATTTGATAAATCAAGACCTTATATATTTCAGACAAAATGGGATAAAAATTGATTACAATACATTTTACAAGGATAATTCAATCGAAATTAATAAAATTAACATTTCTGATATTTCAAAAGATCTAGGGGTACCCAAAGAGAGCATCAGGAGAAAAGTTTTAGAATTAGAAAAACTAGGAGTAATTAAAAGATCTGGTAAAAAAATATTTATTGTTAGAGATACACTTTACTCAGTTAGAGCAACTAATACGCTGACAGAGATTGCAACTATATTACATGAATTTAATAAAATTTTAAAAAAAGAAAAACTAGCAATTGAAGTTTATTCAGTTGATGAAATAGTATCTGCGATGAAAGAAAATTTCTCTTATTGCTGGTACCAATTTAATAAATTCTGGTTTATTTATGTAAAGAGATGGAGAGAAGAGTTGAAAGATTTAGAAGTTTTTTCAATTGGCATGGTTATACTTATCAATGCAATTAAAAATAAGGAATTTACTCCAAAAAAATCAAACATGAATACTTATCGAAAAGAAATTATGGGCTCAGATAAAAGAGGAGTTAATGCTATGTCTGTTGCTGATATTACTGGTATACCAAGACCAACAGTTGTTAGAAAATTAAAATATTTAATTGAAAGAAAATTTCTTCATATTAATGAAAAGAAATTAATTTCATATAATGAAGAATATTCAAGAAGAAAAAAGACAGATAAATTATTAAAGGCAAATATGCTTAGCTTAAGCTATTTTATTTATAAAATTTTTAATCAAATAAGAATAATCAATCCTTAATTAGATTTTCTTAAAATATAAATAAAAATAAATCCAGTTATATACATGATTAGTGCATAAGCACCAGTTGGTAATGCATATAAAATATCCGTACCAAATATTTGTGTAGAGACAAATAATGCTAATGTTCCATTTTGCAGTCCACATTCTAAAGCAATACACTTCATTTGTTTTACACCTGAAGCAAAAGCTTTTGCAACGTAATATGCAATGACCATCATTGAAATATTTAAGATTAAAGCAATTAAACCTGCTTGTTTTATAAAGCTTAGAATATTTTCTCTTTCTTCATAAAACGCTGCTACGAAAAAAACAGCGAATAAAATTATGTTAAGTTTATTAAATATTTCAACTTTAGAAGATATGAAATTTTCAGCAAATTTTCTAATAATCATTCCTAACATTACAGGTACTGTTACCACTAAAAACATTTTTAGTGCTATTCCAGTCATTGAAATATTTTGAGAAACTTCTGTTATCCCTAACATGTCTGCAGAAGTAAATATAATTAAAGGAACTGTAATTATGCTCAATAAACTAATAACAGCTGTTAAAGATATTGATAATGCAACATCACCATCAGCAAATTTGGTCATTACATTAGACGTTACTCCTCCTGGTGCAGCAGCTATGATCATCACCCCTATTGCTATTTCAGGTGGTGTTTTTAAAATTAAAATTAATATATATGCTACAATTGGAAGAATTATTAATTGAGAAATAAAACCAACAATAAAATCTTTTGGTGTTTTGAATACTCTTCCAAAATCTTCTAGTTTTAATCCTAGGCCCAAGCCTAACATTATTAAGGCCAAAATAATTGGCGCAATTTTAGTTACAATTTCCAAAGTCTCCCCCGCTCAAGACTAATTATATAAACTTGTTAAATTTATATAAAGAATTTTTTTTTATATACATGTTAAGTTTTTTCACTTATTTGTAGAAAAAAATGCTTTCAAACAAAGAAATTGTCTGTCCAAATAACTTATTAGATTTAGCTCATAAAAAAAAAGGAGTTAAAGTTGCAGTCGTAAATGCTGGCAAACCTTTACCTATGTTATCAGTGCAAGACGCGGTTAATGAAAATTTAATTGAGCCCATATTTATTGGTCATGAAGTAGAAATTCAAAAATGTGCTGAAGATATTAAATGGGATATTTCAAAATACGAGCTTATCCATGAACCTGTAGAAAATGATACTGCTAAAATTGCAGCTAAATTAGCAAGTGAAGATAAAGTGCAAATAATAGTTAAAGGCCATATTCATACTGATGTTTTGATGAAAGAAGTGCTTAAACGTGAATATAATTTATTGGGAAAAACAAGACTAAGTCATATTTGGCATATGAGTATTGGTAAAGATGATAAGCCATTAATTATTACTGATGGAGCATTAAATGTATTACCCAATGTAAAAACTAAAATGCATATTCTTAAAAATGTTGTTAATTTTTCAAATAGAATAGGAATAGAAAGACCAAAAGTATCCGTATTATCTGCAACTGAAGAGGTTTTAGAAAGTGTCCCAAGTTCTATTGAGGCTGCAGAAATAACAAAATTAGCCAAAGAAGAAAATTTAAGTGCTGACGTCTTTGGCCCTTTAGCATTTGATAATAGTATTTCAAAAAAATCGGCTGCAATTAAAGGAATTAAAAATTTGGTTGCTGGAGAAGCAGACGTGTTGTTAGTTCCAAGTGTTGAAACTGGAAATGCTTTAGTAAAAATGCTGATATATTTTAGTGGAGCATGTGCCGCAGGAGTTGTCGTAGGTGGAAAAGTACCAGTTGTGATCACAAGTAGATCTGATGAAGCTCAAGCACGATTAGCTTCAATTGCTGCTGCAGTAGTAGCTTTAGACTAAATGATTCATTGAATTTCAAAAGAAATTCATTTAAATAAACTGAAATTTTAAAGGAGAGAAATGGCAATTACATATTTAAAAAAATCACCAAAAACATCATCAACTGACGACACAAAAACAAGAGAAATAGTAGAAAATATTCTAAAAGATATTGAGACTAGTAAAGAAGAAGGTTGTAAAGAGCTTTCGAAAAAGTTTGATAAATATGAAGGTGATGTAATTGTTTCAAAAGAAAAAATTGAAGAAATAAAAAAAAATTTAGATCAAAAAACTAAAGATGATATTCAATTCTCTCACGAAAGAGTTAGAAAATTTGCTGAAGCACAATTAAAAAATTATGGCCAAGACTTTGAAGTTGAACTATCTGATGGTTTATTTGCCGGACAAAAACTTATTCCAGTAAATACAGCTGGTTGTTATGTTCCAGCTGGAAGATATGCTCATATAGCTTCAGCTGTAATGAGTGTGACAACAGCAAAAGTTGCTGGGGTTAAAAATATTTTAGTTTGTAGTTCACCTAAACCTGGAGTTGGAGTACATCCATCAATCGTTTATACAGCTGACTTATGTGGAGCTGATGTAATAATGAATTTGGGTGGTGTGCAAGCTATTGCAGCAATGACAAATGGTTTATTTGGAAATGCCCCTGCGGATATTTTAGTAGGACCTGGAAACCAATTTGTTGCAGAAGCAAAAAGAATTTTATTTGGAAAAGTTGGTATAGATTTATTTGCTGGTCCAACTGAAATTGCAGTAATTGCAGATGAGACAGCTGATCCTGAAATGGTTGCATATGATTTAGTTGGACAAGCAGAACACGGTTATAATTCTCCAGCTTGGTTGTTTACTAAAAGTAAAAAAGTTGCAGACTACGTTATGCAAAGAGTTCCAGAATTAATTGCAGATTTGCCAGATCTTCCAAGAGAAAATTCAGGTGCTGCATGGAGAGATTATGGTGAAGTAATTCTTTGTGACACTGATGAAGAGATTGCTAAAGTTAGTGATGAATACGCTCCAGAACATTTAGAAGTCCAGACCAAAAATTTACAATGGTACCACGACAGATTAAAAAATTATGGATCTTTGTTCATTGGTGAAGAAACAACAGTTGCTTATGGAGATAAATGCTCAGGTACAAATCATATTTTACCAACAAAAGGTGCTGGTAGATACACTGGTGGTTTGTTTGTTGGAAAATTTATTAAAACATTAAGTTTCCAGAGAATGAGTAAAGCAGCTACAAAAGAAGTCGGTGCTGCTTGTGCAAGAATTTCTAGATACGAAGGAATGGAAGCACATGCTAGAACAGGTGACGTGAGATTAAGAAAATATGGATTTTCTAATTAGAAATTAATTAGTTAATTTTAAATCTAAATACAAAGCTGCGGACCAAGAAAAATTATTTGCACCCATTGGTTTACCGCTCTTACAACTGTAATATTCATGAAATCCTTTTTTTTCTACCAATCTAATAGTGCTTTGTTTAATTTTTTCTGAGTATTTCTCGTCCTTATTAATTAGGCCCTTGCATATGAACCAATTACAATTAACCCACACAGGACCTCTCCAATATCGTTTCTCCTCAAAGCTTCTGTGATTAGGTTTTATTGAAGAAAAGAAGTATTTTTCTTTTAAGTTGTGTTTTTTTAAATTTTTAATCAAAACATTATTTATTTTATGATTATTAATATCAGCAAACAATACTAAGTAATTTGTTATTGATGGGACTGATATTTTTTTTTTATTTCTTAAATCATATGAAAAAAAAGCACCTTTTTTTTTATCAAAAAATCTTAAAATATTTCTCTCAGTTAGTTTTGCATAATTAGTTATTTTTGAACTATCTAGATTAAATTCTTTTAAAAGTATGATTAAATCTTTATTTGCTTTAAGAAATAAAGAATTAAATCCAATATCAACGACATTGAATAATGCAGTATTGAAAATTTTTTTTGGATTGTATTTTTTTTTTCTTAAATCGTTTTTAATCGTTACATATCTATCATAGTCAATATTTAAAGGTCTATGTTCTGGATTAATGACTTTATTATCTGCTCTTTTGTATTGTATATTTTTTTCAATTTTAACTTTACTCATTGGTCCATCCCAAAGCGAAGAGTTATCATAACCACTTTCCCAAGGATGAAGTATTGAAACTAAACCGGTTTTTTTGGGATCTCTATTTTTAATAAACCACTCATGAGATTTTTTAATTTTAATTATAAATTTTTTAATTTCTTTTTTTTGTTTTTGAGAAATTTTATTTTTATCTATTATTTGTTTTAAAATACTTGCAAGTACTGGTGGCTGAGTTATCCCAGACGAGCGAACTTTGTTTCCACAATTCCAAGCCGTATGGTTAGGATAATAATTTGTGTTTGTATTATGAAACAATATATGTGGAACCATTCCATCTTTCCATTGCCCATCTAAAAGTGTCTTAATTTCTTTTAATGCAAAATTTAAATTAAAATAAGAATATCCTAATGCAATAAATGCTGAATCCCAGTTCCATTGAGCAGGATAAAGTTTGTTATTTGTCGGTAAGGTATATCCTCTTTTTCTATTTCCAATTAAAATTTTTTTAGCATTTTTAATAAATTTGTTCATTATCCTTTAACGCTTCCTGCTGTCAAACCGCTAACTAGATATTTTTCAAAATAAACAAATATAAATAATACTGGCAATGTAACAACAACTGACCCTGCCATTAAATATTGTCTTGGCGTTTCAGCATCTCCACTTAAGTATTGAATAGCTCTTGATAATGTAAATGAATTTGGATTATCCAAAAACATTAAAGAAAATAAAAATTCATTCCAAGCAATCATAAAAACATACAAAGCAACTGAGGAAATCGCAGGAATGCTTAAAGGGATTATAATTTTTGTTATAATTCCAAACCAACTTAATTTATCTAATATTGCTGCTTCCTCTAATTCTTTTGGTATGCTTTTGAAGTATCCTTGTAACATATAGATAGCTACTGGGAGTGTTGTTGCTGTATACACAATTAATAAACCCTCTATTGAATTACGTAAACCTAATTGACTAAATATTGTATACAGAGGAATAACAAGAACTATTGCAGGGAACATGTATATTATAAGTATAGATGTTGACAAAAATGTTTTTCCAAAGAAATTTAATCTTGCAACTGCATAAGCAGCAGGTATTGCAAAAAGAAGAGTGATAATAACAGTACCAACAGAAACAATAGTACTGGTGACAATATATTTTCCAAATTTATAAGATTTAAAAATTACAAAATAAGATTTAAATAAATCTCTTATATCTTGGCCAAAATTTATACTAAAATCTAAAGGATTCACTAACAATGCTATTTGTGTTTTAAAACTTGTTACTAACATCATGTAAAATGGAAAAAGTATTACAAATGAAAAAAATAAAATTCCAAATAAAGTTAAGAAGTCAAATAAAATTACTTGTGTAGAGTGCTCTTCTTTTAAACCTATAAAAGTATATTTGTTAATTTTATTGGTGAAAAAATATAATATTAAAAATACGCCCACATTATACCAAATTGGTAATTTTTGTATTAAGTAACCATCACAAAAAACAAATATGGAAGAAAAAATTATTGATTTATAAATTGATTTAATTCTATCACCTATTCCCAAGTGACCTAATGATATTAAAAAACCAAATATAAAAATTATTTCTATATTAAAACTATTAATACTTAAACCTTGTAATGTTGCTAATATCTTCCAAATCGAAATTAAAAAAATTAAGAAAAAAGTAGAGATTAATGAAAATAATATTATATTTTTAGTTCTCATCTACTCTCTTTCCTAAAAGTTTAAAATAAAAAAACATAAACATTAAAAGCAATACAACAATTACTATTGAAACAGCTGAGCCCATTCCAATGTCTGATATTGCAAAACCTTGTTGATAAACATTTATTGGTAAAGTTCTTGTTCCGGATGCGCCTCCAGTTAACAAAAATACGTCCTCAAATTTATTAAAATTCCATATAAATCTAATCATGAATAAAATTGAAATTACTGCAGTAATTTGAGGTAGTGTAATATTAAAAAATTTTTGAAATGGACTAGCCCCATCAACATCAGCTGCCTCATATAATTCTTTTGGAATAGCTTGAAGTCTCGCAAGAATAAATAAAAAGGCTAAAGGAAAATACCTCCAAATTTCAAACATTATGACTGTTGTAAGCGCTAACCTTAATTTAAAATCAAAACCCAAAATACTGATTTCAATATATTTTTGTCCAAGTAGGTTTATTGGAGTTTCAATAATTTGATAATTTAATAGTAAACTATTTAACGTACCGCTATTAGGGTCTAGTAAAAGTTCCCAAGTATAAGCTAAAGCAACAACTGGAGCAACATAAGGGAAAAGCAGAACACTTCTCATGAATGTTCTTCCATAAAATTTTTGATTCACCATTTGAGCAGTTAAAATACCAAATACTATTGAGCCAACAGTCCCAAAAAATGTGTAATAAAAGGTTGTAAGTAATAAGTCTACAAATTCATTTTCAAATAAAACTTTTTTAAAGTTTTTGAGAGTAAAGCGGGTATTAAGCAATATGTTGTCAGATTTTCCCTCTAATTTAGGTTTAATTGATTTAAGATTTTTTTTGTCTATTTTTGATCCATCATTTGTTGCAAATATTGCTTGGAAATTTTCCTTATATTTAGCCGGCCAATTTCCAAATTCACATTTTAGGTTATGCTTTTTATAAGAACATCTTGGATCTAAGTTTTCTATTTCAAAATTTTTTGGAAATTTATCTTGAAATGAAACATCTCTTATCTCTTGAATTAATGAACTATTTCTTAACTTATATAATATTTTAATTTTAGAAGGCTCATCAGAAATAGATTTTACAATTTTTTTTGCTCTTGGTTCTGGGATTCTAATATCTTTTAACTCAACTTCTTTAAAACTAATCCATATATTTGCAAAAATCGGAAATAAAATTATTGAAAAAACAAGAAGGACTGCAGGTAATGTTAGTATATACGCAGTTTTTTTTTCTGTATTTGCTAAAATGTCATTCATAAAAAAAGCGGATAATTTATATTATCCGCTTTTTTAAAAAATTTAAATTAATTGAATTTAGCTAATGATTTGTTAATCATATCAACAGCTTCATCGACATCAATTTGATCATCAATATAAAGTCTAGTTATTCTATTTATAAATTGAGAATTTATGACTTTTGACGCTCTTGATAGTTCGCCTTCTTTAACACCCCATCTATTTGCAGTATCTAAACCAGCTACAATGTTATTAATAACATCTGGGTCATATAGATCTGACAAAGGAGCTTTTCTATCAACTCCAACAGGTAGTTTACTCCAAGCTTTTGTGAAAGCCTCAGGGTCACTTGAATTTCCTCTTCTTACTGGAAATTTACCTTCTGGGGCTATCGATAATGTGCTTGTGTAACCTTCATCCATTGAGTACATGATAAATTGTTTAGCCTCATCTGTATCAGCATCAGCTGTGATACCAAAATATCTAACATCTGCCCATGCAGCACCTTTTTTATTACTAGGTCCACTAAAATTAGTAATGAAACCAGTTTTAGAAGCTAGTTCTGGTGATGTTGGGTCACTGTTAATTGTTGGTGGAGCTGAGTCTCTTAAACCTGCAAGCTCATCCATAATGAATGGAGACCAAATAATCATTGGAGTTTTTCCTGCAAAGTAAAGTGCTCTAGATTGTTTCCAGTATAATTCTCCTGGAGGACTTGCTTTAGCAATTACTTTGTAAAACTCTAATGCTTCTTTAAGTTTCTTACCTTGTTTTTTGATACCACCCTTTTTAACAATATTAACCCCATTTGCTAATAGTACATGCTCTAAAACCTGACTCATAAAATTTTCATCAGTTTTAGTTGCAGCAACAAAACCAAACATTCCGTTTTGTTTTGATAGCTTCTCAACAGCAGCTACAATGTTTGCATAACTTGTTGGTGGTGCTAAATCTGCATTTTCAAAAAGGTCTTTTCTGTAAACAACCATTTGTGTCCATCCATCTACGGGAACAGCTGCAATTTTTGAACCTTTTTTTGCCATGTTAAGTGCACCTGGCGCAAATGTATTTTTACCAAGTTCTTTTACAACAGCGTTGTTAGCATCTACATCTAATATTCCTGCTTCAGCCCATGGCAATACATATTGTAAAGTATGATAGATCACATCTGGTAGGTCACCTGCTGCCGCTGCAGCTGTAGCTCTAGTTCCCAAATCTTTTTCTTCTACTGGGATCACATCTACTTTAATACCTGTTTTAGCTTCAAAAGCTTTTGCCATTTCCTCTTGCTTAGCCATTCGGGCAGGCTGAACTTCTGTAGTCCAAAACTTTATGTCTGCGTAAACAATATTCGAGATAAAAAACGAAATTACGCAAAACATCTTTATTATATTTTTCATTTCCCCTCCTATTAATATTTAAAACTATATTAAAATGATTCTATTTAGCAAAGACAAGACTGACACATATCAGGTATGTGATTGATACATGTTAATTATTCAAAAAATGGTAAAAATTCGAAATTAGTCAATTATAGGTTGTGTTATGATTTTAATCTTTTTTCATTTTTATCAAAAATAAAAATGTCATTTAGATCAAAACCTATGGAACTTCCTATTTCAACATTGCTTGGAATTTTTGCACTTAATTGGTGTTCATCTTTTTTCATATATACAATTTTTTCATTACCAAGGTTTTCAATTAATTCTATTTCAGGATTAAAAGTAAATTTTGTATTCTGATTTGCTTTTAAATGTTCAGGCCTTATACCGACAAAATGTTTAGATTTGTTTAATTTTAATTTATCAAATTGAATTTCATTACCTAATATTTTAATTGTATTTTCTGAAACAACATTTTCCTCGTTTACTTCTAAAATATTCATTTTGGGTGTGCCTATAAATTGTGCAACAAAAATATTTGCTGGATCGTTATAAATTTCCTCAGGAGTACCAACCTGTTCAATATTTCCTTGATTTAAAATAACTATTCGGTCTGCTAGTGTCATAGCTTCCACTTGGTCATGAGTCACATAAATCATATTTGTTTTGATCTGGTTGTGTAATTTAGATATTTCAACCCTCATTTCAGCTCTTAATGCAGCATCTAAGTTAGATAAAGGTTCATCAAATAAAAATATCTTTGGATTTCTTGTAATAGCTCTTCCTATCGCCACTCTTTGTCTTTGACCTCCAGATAATTGTTTTGGTTTTCTCTCTAAAAGCTCCTCAATTTTTAAAATTTTTGCAGCTTGCATTACTTTTGTGTTGATTTCTTCTTTTGGTCTTTTCTCAATTTTTAGACCAAAAGACATGTTTTCATAAACATTCATATGAGGATAAAGAGCGTAAGATTGAAAAACCATTGCAGTTTGACGTTTCGAAGGATGAAGTTCATTAATTTTTTGATCATTAATAAAAATTTCACCTTCGTCTATTTTTTCTAATCCAGCAATCATTCTTAAAAGAGTTGATTTTCCACATCCAGATGGTCCAACTAATACAAGAAACTCATCTTCTTTACCTAAAAGATTAAAATCTGTGATTATTTTATTAGATCCAAATGATTTGTGTACTCCAGTAAATTTTATGTTAGCCATTTTATTTTTTTATACTTTCTAAAACATCAACTCCAATTTGTTTTAATATGTGGATTATATCAATTGGAACCCAGTTTTCACGAATTTTTCCTTCATCATGGTGATAAAAATCCATAACTCTCATAGTTACTTTTTGGTTTTCAGATTTATATCCTAACCAATCCTCAGTTCCATATATGGCCTGAATACTATTCCATCCTGCTGTTAAAGAAAATTTTCCATCCCCTAACTCACAATAATGGCCAAGTTTCCAATAATTTCTTTCCTTAAAAGTTTTTCTAAAAGGTAACTGATGATTATCTACAAATCCTTCTAAAGATCTGGCAGTTCCAATACCACTTGGTCCATACCAAATCATTTTTTCATGCCAATAATCTTTTTGTGGATGGTTTATTAATCTTTCCTTAAGATCTTTATCAGAAGAAACCTCTAATTCAGGTTTTATATTTAAACTTCTCTGCATGATAAGTGATTGCTCTAAACTAGCTTTAGAAATTTCCATATTTTTTTCAAAAAAATTTACACCATCTGTATTTATTGGATTTAACCAATTTCCTTCAGATCCTCTTGATGGATTAATTGGATTTGATCCAGTTTGGATTAATAGGTCTATTAAATCGATTAAAATATAACTCTCAATAATTTTACCATCTTTAAGCTGATGAATTTCACAACACTTTAAATTTACCATTTTGTTATTAGGTTGAATGCCCAACCAAGAATTTTTAAATACGCCTGATAATGAAGAAATTGAACCTACTTGAATTTTATCTCTAAAAGTGCCACTAATTACTATTTGCTCTCTTCTTTCAAGATCAGGAAATGAGTTAAAAAGAGGTTTCCAAAATTTTTCTTTAAAATCATCAACCCCTAAAAATTCATTTAATGGGTAAAAACAATTAACATTAATATTCTGAGAGAACGCGTTTTTAAGATTTTGATCAAGTTTAGAGATACCATCATTTACTATTGAATTTAAATATTTTCTGACAACTTGTTTGTAATTATAATTTTCTTCGGGTGAGATGACTATTTTTTCCACTTTCTCTTGACCCTTAAGACCTGTATCAAATTGTTCTATTTGCATATATTTTTTGTTAGATAATTTTACTATCACAAAATATAGTTTAAAAAAATATGAATAATCGATTAGCTAAATTCGAAGATCTTGTTCCAAGTACATTGCCATTTGTTGAAGGCAAACTTGAAGGTCATAAAGAAAGAAAAAATTATTCTATTGTAGGCCCAGGTGTCGCAGAGGATAGCAAACAATTTGTTAAAATAGCAATGCCACATAGTTTTAATTTAGGCGCTGTATCAGCAATGCCTAAAAATGGATCCGGTTTACATAGCCATACAACTGCAGAAGTTTTTATTATTTATTCTGGTAAATGGAAATTTTATTGGGGAGCAGAAGGTAAAGATGAAACAATATTAAGTGCTGGAGATATTATATCTATGCCCACAAATATGTTTAGGGCATTTGAAAATGCAGGCGATGAAGAAGGTTTAATTTTTGTAGTTTTAGGTGGAGATGATCCTGGAATAATAACTTGGGTTCCAAGAGTCTTAGAAAAAGCAAAAAAAACAGGTATGGCACTTTTAAATGATAATTCATTAATTGATTTATCTATAAATGAAATTCCAAAAGGAAAAAGTATTCTTGAACCAATTTCTGAAGAAGAAATAAAAAAATTTGATAATTACAAACTAGATCAATTAGAAAAATTCATATATAAAAGTAATGAAAATTCTAAACAAATTAACAAAATAAACGACAATGTTAATTTAATTCAAATTCTTGGAAATAAATTTGAAAATAAAAAATATGCTCCATTAATAAATCAAGATACTGGATTTAACCTTTCAATTTTAAAATCAAATAAAGGACAAATAACTAATTTAAAGTTTGAAAAACCTACAATATTATTTTCAAGAACTGGAAAGTGGAAAATTATGATTGATGATTTTCAATGTATTTTAAATCCTAAAGATACAATTTCTATCCCAATTAACTCAAATGTTAATATAAAGATAAATGAAAATGAGGATTGTTACTTAAATTGTGTAACACAAATCTAATGAAGGGGTTTGATCCAAAGTATAAAAATTTTCCTGATTACATACTTAAAATTACTAAACAAATTTGGGAAAACAAAGATGTCGAGTCTATCGCTCAATTTTACACTGATAATATTCCTGTCAGATCTCCATTTGGAGTTACTTATGGAAATAAACCTGTGATTGATGCAACTTATGCAACATTAAAAGAATTTCCTAACAGACAGTTGCTTGGTGAAGATGTGATCTGGAATGGAAATGATGATTTAGGATATCACTCTTCTCACAGAATTTTAAGTAAAGGAACACATCTTGGTGATGGTTCGTATGGTAAACCAACCGGTAAAGATATTTATTATAGAGTCATTGCTGATTGTGCTTGTAAAAATAATCAAGTATATGATGAATGGATTGTCCGTGATCAAGGTGCAATGGTAAGACAAATAGGATTTACACCAAAAGAATTTGCACAAATGATTATTGATAAAGAAGGTGGTGCTGACAAAGCACAACAATTATTCAATTCAAGCTCTGATATGAAATCAGATTATAAGCAAGGTGTTGTGCCTAATGACTCTGCTGGAGTAAATTACTCAAAAATATTGAAAAATATCTTTAAAAATAATTATGATTTTTCTGATTATGCAAGAGCTGCAACTGTCTATTGGCCTGGAAATAAAATTGGACATGGAAGAGAGGATATTGTCAAATTTTGGAATAATTTAAAAAATACTTTTAGTGACATAAAATTTTCAATAGAGCATATTGGTTATTTGGAAGAACAAGAAAAAAATTCAAAAGCATCTATAAGATGGTTTTTAAAAGGTAGTCATTCTAAAGATACATTAAATTTTGGAGAAAAAACAAATAAAAATATTTTTATAATGGGGATAAACCATGCAGAAATAATTGATGGAAATGTTATAAGAGAATGGGTTTTGTTTGATGAGGTTGCAATTTGGAAACAAATTTTAATGAAATAAATTATGAGTAAAATTAAAACGACACATGTGGGAAGTTTACCAAGATCAAATGAATTATCCGAACTCTTGTTTAAAAAAGATCAAAAGGAAAAAATAGATTTTAATCAATTTGATAAGGTTGTTCAAAAAGATGTTAACAACATTGTTAAAAAACAAATTGAGGTTGGAATTGATTACATTAGCGATGGCGAAATGTCTAAGATTAGTTATGCTACTTATGTTAAGGATAGAATTGATGGATTTTCTGGAGAGAGTGAGAGAAAAGCACCAAAAGATTTAGATGATTTTCCTTCTTTCAAAGAAAGAATTGCAAGAACTGGTGGTACACCGACTTACACAAGACCATGTTGCACAAGTGAATTAAAAATTAAAGACAAAACTTCCCTAACAAAAGATATTAATAATTTTAAAGAAGCATTAGAAAAAAATAATCATAAAGATGGTTTCATGAACGCTGCTTCTCCTGGAGTTATTTCAGCTTTTTTACCAAATAAATTTTATAAAAATGATGATGAGTATTTAGAAAATTTATCCAACCTTATGAAAGATGAGTATGAAGAAATCACCTCAAATGGATTAAAACTTCAGTTAGATTGTCCAGATTTGGCTCTTGCTAGACATATGACTTTTAAAGATTTATCAGAATCTGAATTTATAATTAGAGCTGAAAAACAAATAGAATGTCTAAATAATGCTATCAGTAATATCGATAGCTCTAATATAAGACTACATATCTGTTGGGGAAATTATGAAGGACCTCATCTACATGATATTCCTTTAGAAAAGATAATGCCAATTGCATTGAAAGCCAATGTTCAGACTTATTTAATTGAGTCGTCTAATCCAAGACATTCTCATGAGTGGCAAATTTTTGAAAATTTAAAAATTCCAAGTGACAAAATAATTGCCCCAGGTGTAATAGATTCTACAACAAATTTTGTAGAACATCCCGAAGTTGTAAAGAATAGAATTTTAACCTTTTCTAAAGTCATTAATGCTGAACAATTATTAGCAGGAACTGACTGTGGGTTTAGTACCTTTGCTGGCTTTGGTAATGTAGATGAAAATATAGTTTATAAAAAACTTGAGTCTCTTGTAAGAGGTGCGGAACTTGCGTCAAAAGTGATTTAATTATCACTTTTATTCTATTTCAGGAGTAGATATAGTTTTCTTACTTAAATTATAATTTAACTAACAAAATAGAGAGAAAATATATATGAGAAAAATACTAGTTACTTTATTGTTTCTACTTTTTGGAACTTCTGCATTTGCAGATTGTAACATTAAAAGTGGTTCAATAAATATTTTGGCTAATGATTTTCCTGCATTAAGAACTTTCGTTGAAACTTCTAAACAATGTAAAGGAAGTGCTGATTTTAAAGTGACTCACTCATCTGAGCATAATAAAATCGCAGTGCCAGCTTTAACTGCAAATCCATCTGAGTTTTCAGCAAGAATTGCAGCTAATAGTTCAATTGTTCCTTTGATGAACCAAGATTTAATTAGACCTTTAGACGATCTTGTTAAAAAATATGGAAAAGGAATCCAGGACTCTCAATTAATTACAATTGATGGAAAAGTAATGGCAGTAGCGTTTATGGCTAATACTCAACATTTATATTACAGAGAAGATGTTTTAAAAGATCTTGGTATTGCTATTCCAAAAACTTATGAGGAAGTAGTTGCAGCATCTGAAAAAATTAGAGCTTCAGGTAAAATGCAATATCCATATGCAGCTGCATATAAAGCTGGTTGGAATTTAGCAGAGGAATTTGTGAACATGTTTATTGGTCACGGTGGTGAATTCTTTAAATCTGGAAGTGCAGAGCCTAATATTAATAATGCTAAAGGTGTTGCTACTTTAAATATGTTAAAAAAATTATCTGAATTGAGTAACCCTGATTACCTAACTCATGATAGTGAAGCAATTAAAGTAGAATGGGAATCTGGTAATGTTGCATTGATGACATTATGGGCTTCTAGATCAGGAACGCTTTTAGATGATGAAGGTGATCCTAACATTACTAAGGCAACTAAATTAACTGGACCTGCTACTGTAGGTGGAGGAAATATTCCAGCTGCTACATTATGGTGGGATGGTTTCACACTTGCAAAAAACAGATCTGATGCAGATGCTGAGGCAACATTTAGATCTTTAGCGCATGCAGCATCAAATAAGAAGATGGTTGCTGACGCTGCTGATCAAGCCGTTTGGTTAGTAGAAGGGTTTGTACCAGGACCAAAATCTATTGGTGTTATCGAAGCTGTAAAAATGGGAGCAAAACCATATCCAATGTTACCGCAAATGGGTTTAATGCATGGTGCATTAGGAAGTGAGATTGTTGAGTTTTTACAAGGTAAAGAGTCAGCTGAACAAGCATTGAAAGATGTTGAAGCTGCTTACATTAGTAAAGCTAAAGAACAAGGCTTTCTATAAAATCTAAAACTTATAAGTGGGGATTTACTCCCCACTTAATCAATATTTAAATGCCTAATAAAACTTTTTTCTGGTTTTTCTTACCTACAGGTTTAGCAATGATCCTGTTTATTGGGTTACCAATTATATCTACCGGCATTCAATCTTTTTACGCACAACATGATCAAGTAGTAAAAGAAGTTAAAAAATGTGACCCTTTTGGATGTACCGTTTCAATTGTCGTCGATAACGAAGAAACCTCGAAAATTAGAGAAGAAAAGCCTCTTGGAAAATTTAATGGTTTTGGCACTTATACTGATCGAAATCATTTAGCAGTTGAAGAAATAAAAAAATTTTGGAATGAAACTGAAAGTTTTGGTGCTTTTGTAGACCAGGTAACTAATCTACCCTTTTATAAAGCTCTGATATTTACTTTAACTTATTGTTTGTTTGTTACACCAAATGTACTCCTCTTAGGATTTATTATTGCATTAAGTTTAAATGCAATTGCTAGAAAAATTAGAGGACCTTTAATCTTTGGTACAATTTTGCCGATGATTGTTACACCGTTGGTTGGATCATTAGTTTTATTTTGGATGATAGATTCTCAAGGAATAATTGGTGCAAATATTCAAAATTTAATGAATGATCCTTATTTATCGCTTAAATCTTCAAAAACATTAACTTGGATAACAATTATTATTTATGGAATATGGCATCACTCCCCTTTTGCCTTTGTGGTTTTTTATGCGGCACTTCAAACAGTCCCTCAAGAACCAATTGAAGCTGCAATTATTGATGGAGCCTCAAGATTTCAAAGAATTAAACATATAGTTTTACCTCATATTTATCCTGTAGTTACATTTGTAGCTTTGATCTCTTTAATGGACAACTTTAGAGTATTTGAACCCATTATAGGGTTTAGTGCTGAGGGAAGTGCACAATCTTTATCTTGGTTAATCTATGACAATTTAGTTAATGAAGAAGTGATATTGTTTGGTTCTGCTGCAGCTACTTCAATGATGACTATTATTGGTATAGCTATACTTCTAGCACCAGTGTTAATTAGAACTTGGAAAGAATTTAAAACGGCGAGATAATTATGGATTATGGACTAGATACAAAATCAACTCGTTTAAAAACTTTTAACACTATTTTTATAATCACCTGGTTGTTGATTGCTTGCTTCCCTTTTATATGGACTTTTTGGGGATCATTTAAAGTAAGAGCCGATTTCTTTTCTAGATCTGATTGGTGGTATGCAATATCAGCGTTTAATACCCTAATTGAAACAGGCGGTAAATTTACAACTAATGCTTATACACAAGCTTGGACTGAAGGTGAATTTTGGAAAGCATCAAAAAATACAATTATAGTTACAGTATTTGTTGTAAGTATTTCTTTGTTTTTAGGAACTTTAGGAGCATACGCTCTTTCAAGATCAACTGAGAAATATGCTTTTTGGATTTTAATGGCAGCTTTAATTTTTAGAGCTATGCCACATATAACTTTAGTATCAGGATATCTTTTTCCTTTCTTTGAATTACAGATTTGGGGAATTCTTCCAACTACAATTGTTGTTTTGGTTGCTATAAATCAACCTTTTACACTGTGGTTACTTTATTCCTTTTTTAAAACAGTTCCTAAAGAGCTTGACGAAAGTGCTTTAATAGATGGTTGTTCATATTTTCAAGCATTTAGGCATATTATTATGCCCGTGATGTGGCCTGGAGTAATTACAGCAGGATTATTTAGTTTAATGTTAGCTTATAATGATTTTACCGTGACAGCATTACTTCTAAATCAAGAAAATCATACCATGGTTCCAAAAATACAAAGTTATTTAGGTACTAATCAACATGAAGGAAATTTAATGTGGGCAGTTTCTGCAGTTGTATCTGCTACTGCACCTTTATTTATGCTTGTTATGTTTTTCCAAAGACAAGTTATTAGTGGTTTAACTGCTGGAGCTGTTAAAGGTTGAAATATTATAAAGCATTACTTTTTGGTTCTATTGGATCTATTGTTGAAACTTCTGAAATTCAGAGAAAGTCATTCAATAAAGCATTCAAACAATATGGACTCGATTGGAATTGGACCAAACGTGAGTATCAAAATTTATTAAGCAAATCAGGTGGCAAAGATAGAATATCAAGATATGCCAAAAAGAAAAAAATTGAAGTTAATTCAGTATATTTAAGAAATTTAAAGACTAAATTCTTTAATAATTATCTTAAAAAAAGTCATCTTAAATTAAGGCCGGGTGTTAAAAATTTAATTTCTTTATGCAAAAAAGAAAATATAAAAATTGCATTTGTTTCATCTACTTCTACAAATAATATAAATGCAATCTTATATTGTTTAAGAAATTCAATTAATAAAAGAGATTTTAGCTTTATAGGGAATGCAAAATTAGTAAAAAAATACAAACCCAACCCAGATATATACTTGTTAGTACTAAAAAAACTTAAGCTTAAAGCTAATGATTGTGTGGCAATTGAAGATTCTCAAGAAAGTTTAAATTCAGCTAGGCGAGCAAGAATAAAATGTATAATTTTTCCTGGAAAATTTCATTCTTCAAAAAAATTTATTGGAGCTTATAAAAAAGTTTATAGGCTAAACAAAAATATTATTTTGAGATAAATTCTTTTACTAAATTATTAAATTGATCGGGCTTTTCTAAGTGAACGTTATGAGCACAATCTTTAAATATTTCTAAACGGCTATTTTTAATATTTTTATTTAGTGTATCAACTTGATCAAAATTATATGAAGCATCTTTATCGCCCCATATTATAAGAGTTTCATTTTTTATATTTCTTAAATTCTCTTTACCTCTCCAATTTTTCATTGCTATTAATGCATTATCAGCAGTTTCTAATGAAACGTTTTTAACAGCATTTTCACAAAGAAAATAATTTTTGTCTTTATCACCTTTTACAAACCACTTAGGAGGTACTCTAGAAAAAGAAATTTGTGTACCTTCTTTTTTAAGTTTTTCCCTTGTTTCATCCATAGTCTCAAATCTTCCCGGGATATCTCCAATAGATCCTGTTGCATAACAAATTAATTTATTAACTCTATCCCCAATCAATTTTGTAATTTCTTGAACAATCATACCTCCCATTGAATGACCCATTAAATTGAATTTATCTATCTTTTTTTGATCTAACACATTTATAATTTCTTTAGCCATTTTATTAATAGAATCTAAAGATTTTACGATATGACTTTCTCCAAATCCTGGGAGAGCTGGGGTAATCACACGATAATCTTTTGAAAAAAATTCTTTTTGAAAAGTCCACATTTCAGATGAGCCTAGATAACCATGAACCAAAACAAAAGGATACCCATGTCCTAAATCATCGACGTAAATATCACTCATAATATTTCCTTAATAATGAATAAAGTTAAAATAGACATAAAACATATAATAAAAATATTAATTACTTTCCAAATTTTTTTACTATTAGCATACTTCGATAAATAATTAGATAAATATCCTAATATAAAAAAAAATAAAAATGATGCTATAGACGCACCTATCCCAAATAAAATTTTTTGGTTAAGTAAATAATTTTTTGAAAAATTTCCAAGAAAAAAAACTGTATCAGAATAAACATGTGGATTTAAATATGTAAATCCTAAAGTTTTAAATACAATATTTAATTTTGAAATACTATTTGGCTCAGTACTAAAATTAATATCAGAATAATGAGATTTTATTTTTTTAAAAATAAAGTGAAGTAAAAATAAAATTAAAAATAAATTTAAAATTAATTCAATTAAAGAGTTAAAATATTGATTAAAATAATGGAAAAGAAAAATACCCAAAAAAATTAATATCAAATCTGATAAAGAGCATATTAAGCAAACAATAAATATATGTTGTTTTTTTAAACCTTGCTCAATAACAAAAATATTCTGGGCACCTATAGCTAAGATTAAGCTAATCCCTGTAAAGAAGCCTAATACCAGGTATTCCATTAGGCTTTAAGTTTACTCTGGATTTGCTGTTAATGTTTTAATTTCTAGAATATTTTCGTTTGGGTCTTTAACGAAGAAAGTTTCTTGCTCGTATTTTGTTCCTTTAAATCTTAAATAAGGTTCATCGTAATACTTTGTTCCACTATCTTTTAATCTTTGTTTTAGAGCATCAAAATCTTTTCTGGATAAATGAACACCAAAATGAGGAACAGAAACATTTCCCATGTCTACATCGTGTCTCTCATTGTCTAATTTATGTTCGCTTTTATGCAAAGTTAATTCATTGCCCCAAAAATCAACATCTGCCCACTCTTGTGCTGAGTTATCTAATCTACATCCTAAAGTTTCACTATAAAATTTTTTTGCAACCTCTAAGTCTCCACAAGGGATAGCTAGATGAAAACAATTGGTATTTTTATACATATAAACCTCTTTAAATTGAGCAATTAGGTACTATATAAGGCATATAATTTTTTAATCAACAGCAACTAAACTAAAGAAATATGAGTGATTTTTTACAATCCATAATTGATAGAGACCCAGCAGCAAGGTCTAAGTTAAGTTTAATATTAACTTATCCTGGTGTTAAAGCAGTTTTTTTTCACCGAATAGCAAATTTTTTTAGTACTGCAAAATTTCATTTGATTGCAAGAATCATTTCTCAGTTTTCAAGATTTTTAACTGGAATAGAAATTCATCCAAACGCAAAAATTGGAAAAAATTTATTTATCGATCACGGAATGGGAGTTGTGATTGGAGAAACGTCTGATATTGGTGATAATGTAACTATATACCATATGGTTACATTAGGTGGAATTGCACCTAGTATAAATTCAAATGACCAACGAAATATGAAAAGACATCCTACTATAAAAGAAGATGTAGTAATTGGATCAGGTGCACAAGTATTAGGTCCAGTAGTAGTTGGTAAAGGTGCAAGAATTGGAGCTAATGCAGTAATCACTAAAGATGTTGCAGAAAATGCTGTGATGGTTGGAATTCCAGCAAGAAGTGTTGGGGTAGCTGATAGTGAATTTAAACCTTATGGAATTACACCTGACAGTGATAAAAAATCAGATAATGAATAACACACAAAACGATTTTATTTCAGGAATAGGAAATACCCCACTAATTAAATTAAGAGCAGCATCCGAGATTACTAGATGTAATATTTATGGAAAAGCGGAATTTTTAAATCCAGGAGGATCAGTTAAAGATAGAGCTGCACTTGCTTTAATTAAAGATGCTCAAGAAAAAAAATTAATTGCTAAAGGTGGAATAGTTGTTGAAGGAACAGCTGGTAACACTGGAATTGGTTTAGGTCTGTTAGGAAATTCCTTAGGTTATAAAACAATTATCGTAATGAATGATAACCAAACTCAAGAAAAAAAAGATTTACTTAGAAATCTTGGAGCTGAATTAAGATTAGTACCACCTAAACCTTATAAAGATGATAATAATTTTGTTAAAGTGGCAGCGAGACTTGCTGATGAATTAAGACCAACAAATAATAACGGTGTCATTTGGGCTAACCAGTTTGATAATACCGCAAATGCCAAAGGTCATTACGAAGGGACAGGACAAGAAATTTGGGAACAAACTGAGGGTAAAGTTGATGGCTTTGTATGTTCCTCTGGAACTGGAGGAACTATTTCTGGTGTCAGTAATGCTCTTAAAGAAAAAAATAAAGATATAAAAGTTTACTTATCTGATCCAAAGGGATCAGCTCTTTATAATTACATTAAAAATGGTGAACTAAAGTCAGAAGGAGGATCAATTACTGAAGGAATTGGTTCAAGTAGAGTAACCGCCAATTTTGGTGAGGCTAAGATTGATGATGCCTATTCAATAGATGATCATGAGGCATTGCCTATACTTTATGATTTAATTCAAAATGAAGGCCTCAGCTTAGGTACTAGTTGCGGTATCAATATCGCTGGAGCAATAAGAATGGGTAAAGAATTGGGGCCCGGTAAAACTATAGTTACAATTCTTTGTGATAGAAGCGATAAATACGCAACCAAAATGTTTAATAAAAAATTCCTGGAAGAAAAAGGTCTGCCAGTACCTAATTGGTTTTAGATATAAATTTTATCAGCTAATCCGTAACAAAGTATTGCACTTAATAAAGTTAAAATACCTGGTGCAATAATTCCTTCATTAGATGTTTGTGGAGTATGGCCTAATTTATTTATTTTAATTGTATAAATTCCTACACAAAAAGCTGAAAGGTTTTGTAAAAATACTAAATTAAAAAAAGCCCATGTTCCTTGAAGTCCGTCAGGTCTAATAAAGCCAACCCATATAGCCATAGCCACAGCTCCAATAAATAATGATCCGAAAAATCTTGTCATTCCAGCACCAGTATCGTCGATGCCGAATTTATCTAAAAATTTTTTTGTAGCAAAAACAGTCTGATATGCGTAAGCAGCAAAAATTATGAAGTGAACAAGAAAAACAATTAAATAAAATATTCCATTAAATTTTTCAATCATATTAAAACGTTATCAAAAAACAAATTCGAATTAAATAGCTAAAAACAGCATTTCTAGTTGATAAAAATTGCATATCTGACGCGCGATATGAACGCATGAGACTCATTACTAAAAATGTAACAGTATTTAATTACGGTTTAACTATTTAGAAAGGTAAATTATGAAAAAATTAATATTAGCATTAGTATTTACATTAATGTCATCTCTTTCATTTGCAGATGGTCATAGTGGAAAAATAGATCTTAAAGGATTTTTTGTTGGTGACGCAAAAGCAATTTTTGACGAAAAAGGTAATCCCATGACTTTTGCTTATGATGGTTTAGTAGGTATGATGGCAGTAGGTGGCACTACATTTGGAGATAATTCGTCTCATTATTGTGTTGGTGCTGGGTCAATCCCTGGAAAAGGATTTGAGATGGGCCACTGTATAATAAAATTTATTAATGGAGATACTGCAATAACTTATTATGAGATTAAATTAGGCTACTCTATGGAGGGTACATTTAAATGTATCAGTGGAACTGGCAGATACGAAGGTATAGAATGTAGTGGAACTACTGGCTATACCCAAATTAAAACAGCCCAAGAAGGTAAAGTTCATTCAACGAATTATCTACAAGGAACTTATACTTTAAAAAAATAAATTAAAAGGAGATAACAAATGAAAAAAATAATTATATTAATAAGTACTTTATTTTTTGCTACCTCGGCTTATGCAGAGATGTCAGATAGCGATAAGAATAGAGCATGGGAATGTAGTGGAATCTATATGGCGAACTACTTCTTACCCTCAGGGGAAACATTTGAATATAGTATGAAAGAAAAATCTATGGCATCTGTAAAAGTTTTAAAAGCTTATGCTTTAGAAGTAGGAATTCCTGAGAAGGAATGGGATGAAGGCGTAAACAAAGCTGTGGATAAGCATTATGGCTCTAAATTTGATGAGTCTAAAACTAATGCATGTCATGACTTTGTAAATTCAACAATACCTAATGGAGAAGATAGAGTTAAAAAGGTAGTTCAAACTCTATATTAACAAAAAAAAGGAGAAAAAATGGAAAAAGAAATGTTAGTAGTAGCAAAGTTAAAAGAAGGTACTTTTGAAAAATTCATGGGATTTATGCAATCTCCTGAAGGACTTGCTGAAAGAGCAAAAGTTGCAGTGGTTGAAAAAACAATTGGAACTGTAACTCCAGACAAAAGTACTGTAATGTTTAAAATATTTTGTACTGATGAAGCTGCACTTCATAAGTTTATAGAAGGTACTGAGGTATCAAAACCAATAATGGATGAAGTGTTAGACAGTTACTCAATATATGATTTAACTAAGGTTAAATAGAAAGGAATAACATGTCTATATTAGAGAAATATAGTGCTGCTTTAAAAAATAAAGATGAAGCAACAATGAATGAGCTTTTGCATGATGATTTTAAATTCACAATGCACAAGTCAGGAAATGTTTTAACCAAAAGTGATGTTATCAAATGGGCGATGAGTGGTGATATTAATCAAGATAAGGTTAGAATTGTTTATGAAAATGATGAAGTTGGAATTCACCATGCCTTTGTAACATTTAATGACGGTAATGTTGAGGCAGTAATGGCAGTTTATAAATATGACAATGGAAAAATTGTCAGTTTAGAAACTGGTGCTACACCAATGCCAAAATAAGTGAGTGAAATTGATTTTTATTTTTCGATAGGAAGTACATATACCTATCTATCCGTAACTAGAATACTTGATGTTGAAAAACAACATCAAGTAAAATTTAATTGGAAACCTTTTTCAGTAAGAGCAATCATGAAAGAGATGAACAATATCCCATTCCCAAAGGATAAAATGAATAAAGTTAATTACATGTGGAGAGATATTGAAAGAAGAGCTGAAGGTTATGGTTTTTCTGCTAAAACACCAGTTCCCTATCCATTATCAGAATTTGACTTAGCGAACCAAATTGCAATTCTTGGTTTTGAAAAAGGTTGGGGAGAAAAATTTGTTATTCTTACTTATAAAAAATGGTTTCAAGAAGGTAAAGAGCCAGCAATTGAAACAAGTATTACTGAAGTTTGCTCAGAATTAAGCTTAGATAAAGATAAAATAATTTCTGAAGCAAAATCCTCAGATATAGAAACAAAGTATAATAAAAACACAAACTCGGCTCGTGAAAATAAAATATTTGGTAGCCCATCTTTTATTGTAAAAAATGAACTCTTTTGGGGAGATGATAGAATGGAAGATGCTATTAAATGGTCTCTTAAATAATTCTATATATTTTCCTTAAATTCATTTAAAGTCTCAACATGAGTCTCGCTACTTCATATTTATTTTTAGGTATTGCAGTTTTTTTGGGTGTTACCTCAAATAGTTTTGCTAAAAGTGCTGAAGGCTTTACTCTTCTTTTTCCAAGTATAATTACAGCAATCACAATTGTATTATGTATGTATGCACTTTCATTGGTAATGAAAAATATTCCCATGGGAATTACTTATGCTTCCTTTGCAGGCTTAACAATTATAGCAACTGTTGTTGTAGGTATAATTAGATTTAATCAAGTACCCAATTTATATTCATTAATTGGTTTAGCTTTTATTATTGTTGGTGTTTTAATGGTTAACCTGTTAGGTAATAATTAATATGATTAATAAAAAATACGCTCAACCTTTATTCATGATTTTTATGTCCTTTGGTATGAGTGTGATTATGAGTGGCGTTGTAGTTGCTGTAAACACAGGAGTTACAGATGGCTTTATAAGTAGATGGTTTTATTCTTGGATGTTTGCATTTCCAATTGCATTAATTGCTGCTTTTACAATGGCTCCAATAATAAGACCATTAGTAAATAAAATTGCATCAAAAGAATAATCATGAAACCTTTATTTGGATATATATTTTTAGCTTTAGGGATTTCTTTTGGTATTATATCAAATAGTTTAGCTAAAATTTCAGAAGGATTTACCAAACTAACACCATCGGTTTTATGTATCTTATTTATGTGTATTACGATGTTTTCAATAGCAAAAGCTATGCACGCTCTACCTGTAGGTTTCGCTTACGCAACCTATAGCGGATTAACAGTTACTGGTGTTGTGCTTTTTGCAGTATTAAAGTTTAACCAAATACCAAATTTATATGGAATTATAGGAATAATATTAATTATTATTGGAGTGGTGATGGTTAATTATCTAGGCTCTTTAAAGTGAAATTTGTTCCAATTAAATATTCAAACTAAATTTACATACGTCTAATGATTTTAATGAACATATAGAGTAAATTAATCAATCTATTTAAACCTATGAATAACAAATCAAATTTATTTTATTTTGTTCTCTTAATTTGGCCTTTTATATTTTTATGGCCACTCTCAAGTGGATATATAGCAATGGGTAATGATTTTGATTTAATATATTATTCTTATAAAAAATATATCTTTGAATTTTGGCAAGATGGTCAATTACCATTTTGGTCTCCATCTGAAGGAGCTGGCTTTAGTTTAATTTATAATCCGTTTGCTCAATTTTTTTATATACCATCTTGGATTTTATTTTTTATATGTGATTTAAAAAACTCATTTTCTCTTTATGATTATTTAATTTATACAATTTTTGGAATTTCAATCTACTGCTTAGGTCAATATCAATGGTTAAAAAGTATCAAATTTTCTAATAATGAAATCAAATATGTTGTAACTTTGTTAGTACCAACAACTTTATTAATAACAAATTTTTTAAGATTACCCAATGCTATACAAACAATATGTTGGTTACCTTTTTTACTTTTAGGAATAAATTATACCTTAAATAAAAAAAAATATCTAAAATCTTTTTTACTATTATTTTTTTCAAGTCTTTTTATTTTTACAGCCGGATATCCATATTTTATTTTTTATATTTTTATTTTTACTGTTTTGTATTTTATATTTATTTTAAATTTTCAAAATATTAGTTTAAGAGATTATCCTTATATATTGATTAAAAGTTTAATACCTGTCATTTTCTCATTTGTTTTGACTGCGCCATGGTTGCATGGAGTGATCAAAACTTTACAAATTTCACAAGATAGAAATTTAAATGATTATTTATATTCAACAGAAGGTGGATTTAAATTTTTAGATATAGTCGGATCGTGGCTATACCCTGTGATATCAAATACAGAAGGAAGATATTATTTTGGTATAATTATATCTTTTATAATTTTAAAATTTTTTTTGGATTTAATTTTTAAAATTTCAAAGATTACATATCTTGAAAAAAAATTAATCTTATTTGTAATAATCAGCTTTAGTTTAATTACATTTATTAGTGCATCAGAGTCAAAATTATTTCAATTTTTTTGGAATGAAATTAAATTTATTCAAAATATGAGAACGTGGCCTAGGGTAAATATTCTTTTGCTTCCTACTCTATCTATAATAATAGTTTTTTCATTAAACAATATATTAAATAATTTAACCAAAATTGAAAAAGGCACTATTTCAAAATATCATATTTCAACAGCAAATATTTTGCTTTTTGTAATTTTATTTATTCAATTTTATTTTTTTATTTCTGAGAGTGTTAGTGACTATTGGACTGTATGGCATAAAAAAAGATTTTTATTTGCAAAGGAAATTCTTCCTTTTCCCTTAAATAATTTAATAATGTTTGTAGATGGAAGAATAAACATACTAACTTCAATCTTTGTAATTTTGTTATTTAATTTTTTATTTATTAAAAAAAGAATATTCCAATTAAAAAAAAAAACATTTTTTATTTTAATTTTAAGTCTGGTTGTTTTTGAGCAGTTTTTGAATTCAAACCTTCAGTGGAGTTTGAAAAAATGGAAAACTGTTAATACTTATAATGATTATAAGGCAATTGATAAACTATATATAAATTTTAATAAACCAAGAATTAAAAATCAAGTACATGGAAATAATTATCTCAGGGATGATGCTTTCACAATCAATAATTTTTTGAATTGGGGTAATAAGTTTCATAATTCTATATTTTGGAAATATTTTGATAAATATGGTGAACCATTAAGTGATGTGGATAACGTTACATTAGAAAAAATAGAAACCTTTTTTGCTCTTAACAAAAAAAATAAAAAAATCTTTTTTACAGACAGTATTGCCCAAACAAATATTGTTAATTTTATTGACGATTCTAGATTTTTTGAAAAAAATAATAATATAAGTTATAAAATAATTAATTATTCAAATAATAATATAACAATTGAATTTTACTCAAGTACCAGTGGTTATCTATCTTATGTAGATAATATTGATCCATTTTGGCGTGTATATATAAATAAAAACGAAGTAAAAATTTTTAAATTAATGAATACTTATAAATCAATTTATTTTGAAAAAGGGAAAAATTTAATAGAGTTTAAATATGAACCATTCAGATATTAAAAATAAAATATTAATTTTTATCCCTGCATATAATGTAGAAAAAAAAATATACTCTGTAATTTCGAGAATACCTAAAGAAATATTTTTAAATAATAATATTCACATATTAATAATTAATGATTTTTCTACGGATAACACTTCAAAAGAAATTGAAAGAGTAATTCACAATTTTGCTTATAAAATTGATGTTTATAATTCTGAAAATAATTTAGGTTACGGTGGTGTCCAAAAATATGCATTTAATTTTGCAATTAAAAATCAATTTGATCATATAATAATGTTGCATGGCGATGGCCAGTATGCACCTGAAGAATTGCCTAATTTTATTGAAAAATTTAAAGAGAATTATGATGCTGTTTTTGGCTCGCGAATGAAGTCTTATAAAAGTGCCTTAAAAGGTGGAATGCCGTTTTATAAATTTTTAGGTAATATCGGCCTTACTTTAATTCAAAATATTATTTTGGGTTCAAGAATAAGTGAATTTCATTCAGGTTATAGAACTTTTAGGGTAAATAGTTTAAAAAAAATACAATTTGAAAATAAAGCTAATTATTATCATTTTGATACTGAGATAATTATTGAGTTGCTCCAAAAAAAATTAAAAATATTAGAAATTCATATTCCTACACATTACGGTGATGAAATATCTCATTTAAAATCTATCCCTTATGGATTTAAAGTGTTATTAACCACAATAAAATCACGATTTAAAAATAATTAGTATGAAAATTTTTATAACTGGTATCGCAGGTTTTTTAGGAGCAAATCTTGCTGAATATTATTTATCAAAAAAATACAGAGTATCTGGTTGCGATAATTTAATTGGTGGTACTTTGGACAATATAGATGTTAACAAAATAAATTTTTTCAAAGCTGATTGCGAAAATTTAGATGAAATGACAAAAATAATTAAAGATGTAGATGTTGTTGTGCATTCAGCGGCATATCCTCATGAAGGTTTATCTTCATTTTCACCGTATCTGATCTGTAAAAGTAATTACATTGGCTCTATCTCGGTATTTACTGCTGCAATACAAAATAATGTTAAAAGAGTAGTGTTTTGTTCATCAATGGCACGCTATGGTGATATTGAAACACCTTTCTTTGAAGAGCAAAAAGTAAGACCAGTTGATCCCTATGGTGTTTCTAAATTAGCTGCAGAAAATACTTTGAAAATTTTAGCGGATACTCATGATATTGAATACAATATTGCAGTCCCTCATAATATAATTGGTCCAAAACAAAAATATGACGATCCATATAGAAATGTTGTATCAATAATGACCAATTTAATCCTTCAAAACAGAAGACCAATAATTTATGGTGATGGAGAACAAACAAGATCTTTTTCAGATATAGATGACTGTATTTTCTGTCTAGATAAACTAATTACTGATAAAAATATTAACAAAGAAACCTTCAATATTGGACCAGATGAGGAAAAAATTTCAATAAATGAGCTATATAAAATTTTGTGTAACAAACTAAAGTATAATGAGCCAGCTGTTTATGTTAAAGACAGACCAAATGAAGTAAAACATGCAATATGTTCAGCTAATAAAGCTCGAAAGTATTTAGGTTACAAAACTTCAGTAACATTAGATGAGTCTATTCAAAAAGTAATTGATTTTATAAAATCCAAGGGAGCCAAGAAATTTACATATAATTATAGACTTGAAATTAATAATGAAAACACTCCTGAGACTTGGAAAAAAAAGGTTTTTTAAATACATTATTTCTATTATTTAAATAATTCGTCTACTTCTATTTACCAAGAAGAAGTTGGACCTTTTAAGAATTCTATTTCTTCTTCAGTAGACTCTCTTCCTAAAATTTCATTTCTATGAGGATATCTATGGAATTGTCTAATTGCTTTTGTATGATCTTGCCAAAATTTTTTTATTTCATTGTATCCTTCGTGTTCTCTTAAATATTTGTTTAGCAAGTAATAAGCCATTTCATGATCACTTATTTCCTCACTATGAATTAAAGGTAACAACATAAATAATCTTTGATTTACATTCATAGCTTCTAAATAACCTGAATAAACTGCATCGTTTACAATCAATCTTGTTTTTTGATCTTGAACAAATGCTTTTTTGTCATTTCTAAACATATTTCTTGAAAACTGATCAAATAAAATTACTAACGCCAAACAACTCATAGGATTATCTTGCCAATCATCATATTCATTTTGACAAGCAAGTTCATAATCGTTTAAAAAATTATCTTTAACTTTCTGATCAAACTTTTCGTCTTTTTTGAAACGCATTTCAGAAGGGGTTTCTTTAAACCAAAAATCCAGAATTATTTGTGCTCTTTCTGGTATCATTCAGCTAATGGTTTTAATAATTTTAAAATTTTTTTATGATTGGCTTTATTATTTGAAACAATGATATTTCCCCCAACAACAGGGTTTTTGTTGCCCCATGTGGTTACTATTGCTCCTGCTGCTCTCACAATTGGTATTATGGGATGAATATCCCAAATCTTATTTGCACATTGTGCAACCATTTCAAGTCTACCTTCTGCTAATTGACAATAAGTCAATGCATCAAAACAAGGAAACTGCATTCTTTTTATAAATTTTTTAATTTTAGATTGCTGTTTTAAAGATAATTGATTGTGAAATGCGGCTGCTAATTTTGCATTAGTAAAATTTAATTTTGAGTTAACTTTAAGTTTTCTTTTTTTGTTATTTTCAAAAACAAATGCAGAATTTTTATTTATATTTAAATAATATTTTCTCATTTTAGGAAAATTTGCCAATCCTAAAATTGGTTCTCCATTGTAATTTAATGAAATAAGATTGCTCCAACTAGGATTACCAACAACATATGATCTGGTTCCATCAATTGGATCAATTACCCATGAAAACTCACTCCTTGTATTTTTATGACCATATTCCTCACCTATAATTTGATGATTTGGAAATTTTTTTGAAATTTTAGATCTTATAAATTTTTCAAATGCTTTATCAGATGTGGTTACTGGGTCATAACCCTTCCCTTTGAGCTTGTTAGTTATTTTAAATGGTTTATCTAATTTGCTGTAATAAAACTTTGTTAAATCTTTAGCCAAATGATTTAAAAAGCTTGCATATATTGGATATTTTTTTGTATCAAATTTTTTCACAATGAACTCTTACTATTTAATTTATGTTGATTAAAGTTAAATTTTAAATAATCCTAAGCTTGCAGGTATGAAAATTGAGCTAATTGAAAACAAGGTTTATTTTAATAACGGGTCTGAAAAAAAAGAAATTCACCCATTCTGGTTGCGAGAAAGAGTAAATGGTGAAGAATATTTAGATAAAGGAACTCAGCAAAGACTTTTTGATCCTACCTTTTTAAGTAATGATGTCTCAATAAATAAAGTAAACCTTAATGAAAAATACCTAGAGGTTAATTTTAATGATGGTGTTAATTCAAAACTTGAAATTGATAAAATTGCTTCTGAATTTTCTAAAGAAGATATTGTAATTAGATCTATTGAAAAAACTAAATGGGACTCAACTTTAAAAAATATAAAAAATTTTGAATACCAAGAAAATTTTTATGAAAGTAAAGAGATGCATGATCTGCTTGTTTCATTTTATAAATTTGGTTTTGTAATAGTAAAAAATATTCCAACATCTAAAAATTACATTGTTGAATTTGCAAATTCAATAGGCAGTGTTCGAAGAACAAATTTTGGTGAATATTTTGACGTAAAATCTAAACCTGATCCAAACGATCTTGCTTATACTTCATTGGCTTTAGCACCTCATACAGATAATCCTTATAGAAATCCTGTTCCATGTATTCAACTATTGCATTGTATAGAAAGTAAAGTTTCAGGAGGATTATCTACTTTAGTAGATGGTTATACAGTTACTGAAGATTTAAAAAATCAATATCCAGAATTTTATAAAATTTTAACTGAAGTGAAAGTTAGATTTAGATTTATAGATAAAGAAGTAATTTTAGAAACTATCTCTCCGTTAATTGAACTAAATGAAGATAAGAGTTTCAAGCAGGTAAGATTTAGTCCTAGATTAGACTATGTTCCAATTTTAGAAAAAGAAAAATTAGATCTTTACTATCAAGCAAGAAAAAAAATATCTGAAATGTATAATTCAGATAAATATAGAATTGAATTTAAACTCGAGCCAAAAGACTTAATGATGATGGATAATCATAGACTACTCCATGGTAGAACAGCTTATGAAACAAAAGAAGGTGAAAGATTTTTACAAGGTTGTTATATTGATTACGATAGTACAGAGGGAAAACTTAGACACTTAAAAAGAAAGTTTAATCTTTAAACAAATTCTCTATTTGCGCTTCAGCCTCTTTAATTGATTTTTCATAATCTAACGCCATTTGGTCTGCACTAATTATATCTACTTTTTCTATACCAAAAAAATTAAGTATAAATTTTAACCAAGGAGTTAGGAAATCTTCTGAACTATTTAGCTTTGTTCCTCCAGAAGTAATAACTAGATACGCATGTTTGTTTTTTAACAATCCCTCTCTTCTACCATTTGGTTTAAATCTAAAAGTTTCACCTATACGAGCAGCTAAATCTGACCAAGCTTTAAGTGTTGCTGGAGGACCATAATTATAAATTGGAGCTGAAATTATTATGACATCACTCTCTTTCAATTCCTTTACAAGTTTATCAGAAAGTTCAAACATTTTTTTATGTTCTTCTGTTTGATCTTTTTCATCTATATTCATTCCGGATTCTGTAAGCCCACTTACAAAAAGCATCTCATCATCTAAATCTCTATAAACAACTTCATCACCAGGCTTTTTAATTTTATCTAAGAGTTTTTTTGCTAAAGCTCTAGAGGTAGAGCCTTTTTTTCGAGCACTGGAGTCTATTTGATAAATTTTCATTAATACCTTTTATCCGAATTTTTGCATAAAAGGAAAGATTTCAATGATATAAAAACCAATAGCTTGTAATTGATTGGTTAAAATTAAAATACCTGTAACCAATAGAGTTATTCCTCCAATTTTTGATATTAAATTAATATTTTTCTTAAAATTTTTAGAAAATAACAAAAATCTTTGAATCAAGTATCCAGATAAAACAAATGGAATAGCAAGACCTAATGAATAGGAAATTAACAATATTAAAGCTCTTGATAAAGTTTCTTCAATAGATGCTAAAGCTAAAATTGAACCTAAAATTGGACCGATACATGGTGTCCATCCAAAACCAAAAGCAACACCAATCACATATGGAAAAAGAATATTTCTTGACTCTTTTGCATCAAATCTTTTCTCAAAATTTAAATATGGAATATTGATTATTCCAATTAATTGAAGAGAAAAAATTATAATAACTATTCCAGCTGAAATTCTTAATACTTCTGAATTTTGCAAAAGTGCCTGTCCTAAAAAAGATGCTGACG
>CACJIB010000007.1 GCA_902593405.1 uncultured Pelagibacteraceae bacterium
GGAATTTCCCAACTTATCAAAATTAGATAAATCACAAAAATATCAAAATATTGATGAGGTAAAATTTGCAAATAACGATTATAAAAATTTTGCCCCCCATATAAAAAAATTAATTGATTTTATGAATTCAAATATTTTTGTTGAATTTTTACAGGATTTAACATCAATAAATGAAAAGTTAATTTCAGACACAGAATTAAACGGTGGTGGACTGCACGAAATAAAATCTGGGGGATATTTGAAGGTGCATACAGATTTTAATAAACACCCCAATTTTGATTTAGATAGAAGAGTAAATATTTTGATATATCTAAATAAAAATTGGGACAATATTTATGGAGGTGATTTACAATTATGGGATAGAGACATGCAGAAATGTGAAAAAAAAATTTTTCCAATTTTTAATAAAATGGTAATATTTTCAACTAATGATTATAGCAATCATGGACATCCTGATCCTATTAACTGTCCAAAAAATATATCTAGAAAATCAATAGCATTATATTATTTTTCAAATGGTCGCCCGAAGGAGGATTTAAACCCAGAAAATTTAAAAAATAAAACCTATTTTAAAAATCGTGTAGGTATCAATAATGATAGTAGTTTCAAAAGAGAATATTTAAAAAATTTTTTTAGAAAATTGAAAATATATAATTATTTTAAAAATATTGAAAAAAAATATTTTAGAAAAAAAAAATAATAACTATCTTGATGACCATAAACGAAAATTTAGAAATATACTGTGTAACAAACAAGAGGGTTAAATATTTAGAAAATTTTTTATATAAATTAGCAGCAGTTGGCAAAGATTATTTTCCAGATAATTATTTAAAGTCTAATTTTGACGATAATATTTTTTATAAAGAGCAGTATTATTCAGAGCTTACTTTTCATTATTGGTTTTGGAAAAATAAACTTAAAAAGAATGAGAATAAATGGATAGGTTTTTGCCAAAAAAGACGTTTTTGGATTAACAAAGACTATGAAAATCAAAAAATAAATGGTCAAAATTTTAGTAGGATATTTCTTACAAAAGCTCAAAAAGAATGGGAGAAATATGATTCAATCATATGCAAACCTATCAAGATAAATAATGTTAAAAAGATGAAGCTGATTAAAAAAGGATTATTTTATGTTTTAAAAAAACCATCAATTTTTTTTGATATAAACAAACAGAATATAAAACTGCACTTTGATCTTCATCATGGCAATGGAAACCTTGAAAAAGCTATTAATCTATTGGATAAAAATGATAAAGATGACTTTTATGAGTACGTAAATTCTAGAACATTTTATAATCCTCACATCATGTTTATAGCAAAACCTTATGTAATTGATAATTGGTTTAATACTCTTTTTCCATGGCTGCTAAGATGTGAGAGTGTTTTTGGTTTTAAAAATCTAAAAGGTTATGAAACAAAAAGAATCTATGCTTATCTGGCTGAGCGGTATTTATCTTTTTGGTTTAAAAAATATTCAAACACTTTAGAATGGCCTTGGTCAATTTACGAAAACTACGAAAAATAATTAGTATCATTCTAAAAATAAAAAATATAAAAATTAACAGTATATTTAAAAGATTTTTTTGATGAGTAAATTAAAAACAACCTGGCTTATTTTAAGAAAAGGTGTTGAAAAATACCTTGTAAAAAATTTTAATATATATGTGCCTTCTTCGGCAGGAGATTCTAAAATTTTAGGATTTCATACAAAAATTTCAATAATAACAATTTTTCCATTATTATCTAGATTATTAAAAATTTTAAATATTAAGAATGAAATAATTAATGCAAATTATTTTTGTAAACAAAGAAAAAAACTAAAGCAAAGCAAGGTATTGAAAAAATACTTTAATAAATACGGAAGTGATAAATCCTCTATTCATAATTATCATTTAATTTATGGTTCTTTATTTAAGAAAAATAATAAAGTAAAAAAAATATTAGAAATTGGTCTTGGAACTGATGATGAAAAAATTATTTCTAACATGGGAAGGTATGGCAAACCCGGTGCATCTGTAAGAGCATTTAGAGATTTTTTTAAAAAAGCACAAATTTATGGCGCAGATATCGATAAAAAAATTCTATTTAAAGAAGACCGAATAAATACTTTTTATGTTGACCAGTCAAATATCAACAGTTTAGAAACTTTGTTTAGGAAAACAGGAAAAAACTTTGATTTAATAATTGATGATGGTTTGCATGCACCCTATGCAAATATAAACGTAATTATTACTAGTTTAAATTGTATAAATAAAAATGGATGGATTATAATTGAGGATATACCAATTAAGGCAAAACCTATTTGGGAAGTAATTAATTTTTTAATAAGTTTTAAATATAATTGCAAGTTAATTAAAACAAAATCTACTTACGTTTTTTTAATAAACAAAAAATGAATATACTTATTACAGGTGGTGCGGGATATATAGGAAGTCATTTAGTTGAAGAATTATCAAAAAAAAATAAAATTATAGTAATAGACAATTTATCTACAGGATTTAAAAAGCTAATATTTAAAAAAATCAAATTTTATAAATTAGACATAAGAAACACGAATAAATTAAAAAACATTATTTACAGAGAAAAAATTGATACAATTATACATCTAGCAGCCAAGCTAAGTTTACAAGAGTCTCAAAGGAAGCTTAAACAATATAAAAGTGTCAATATTGATGGGACAAAAAGTATTTTAGAGGCAATAAAAGTTTCTAATGTTAAAAGATTAATTTTTTCATCTACTGCAGCTGTTTACAGTGGAAATAAAAATGTATCTTGTTCTGAAAAATTAAAACCACAACCAACAAATGTTTATGGACAAACCAAATATGCTGCTGAAAATTTAATTAGAAGTTTTTCAAAACAAAATCGTTTAAAATCAGTAATATTAAGGTATTTTAATGTGGTTGGAGCAAGCAAATCAGGTAAAATAGGCCCTATTAAGGATTACAATCAATTATTTAAAATTTTATCGAAAGTAACCCTAAAAAAAAAATCAATCATAACTGTTTATGGTAAAAACCATAAAACAAAAGATGGAAGCTGTATAAGAGATTTTATAGATATAAATGATATTGTAGATATTCATACTTCAATTTTAAAAAAATTTCATAAATTAAAAAATATTGAAACTCTAAATTGCGGTTATGGTCAAGGAATTTCAGTTTTAAAAGTTATCAAAACATTTTCACAAATATCAAAAAAAAATATTAAAATTAAATTTGTTAAGAAAAGATCAAATGAAATTTCAAACGTATTTGCACAAAATAACAAAATTAAAAAAATACTTAATTGGCAAGCAAAATACCAAGACTTAAATTTAATTGTAAACAGATGTCTTAAATGGGAAAAAAAAATTACTTATGGAAGGTAATAAAAAAATAATATTAGTATCTTTTGCAACAACTGATTTAAAAAGAAGCATTAAAAGATTTGAAACTCAAGCTATGAAATCAAATTTTTATAAAAAGATATATATTTTCACTCCAGATAATCTTCCAGATCATATCAACAAAAAATTAAATCGCTTAATTAAAAAAGGAAAAAAAAGAGGTTATGGTTATTGGTATTGGAAACCATTAATTTTGATGGAATTAATGCAAAGGATTAATGAAAGCGAGATTATACAATATTTAGATATTGGATTTCATATAAATGATTTATCAAAAGAAAAGTTTATAGAATATTACGATATAATCGAGGATAGCAAAAAGTGGTTATTGCCATTTCAGTATAAAAACATGGATAAAATAAATATTGAAAAAATTAATTTTCCTAGAAGAGAAGAATTCAAGTATACAAAAGGAGATATTTTTGAATTTTTTAATTGTATTAACATTAAAGAAATTACTCATTCACCACAATTCTCGGCAGGAAATATTTTAATAAAAAAACATGAAAAATCTTTATCCTTTTTAAAAGATTGGATTAAAGTTTTTGAAGAAAAGTTCGAAATAGTTGATGATTCACCTTCCAGAATAAAAAATTTTCCTGGTTTTATTGAGAATAGACATGATCAAAGTATATATTCAATATTATGTAAAAAAAATTTTTTAGAATCATTATCCGCATATGAATTTGATTGGGCTATGATTAATAATCAAAGAACATGGTCTCACAATTTTAACTACCCTTTTTTGGCTAAAAGGGACTTAAAGTATAATTTCTTTAAAAGATTTGTTAATAGACAAATAAAAAATTTTAAAAGAAAAAAAAATTTTTTCTTTGGAAGTTAGCTGGAGAGGTGGCCGAGTGGTTGAAGGCGCACGCTTGGAAAGCGTGTAAAGGAGCAATTCTTTCATGGGTTCGAATCCCATTCTCTCCACCATTAAATTAGCCTTATTTTTCAAGGTAAATTTGAGTATTTTACATTTAGTTTGAAAAGATAAATCAGCAATTTTTATAAAAAATGTTATAATTTTCTTTTTCCAAAAATTAAAAAAATGACAAATAAAAATACATATCAGGCAGACTCCATTAAAGTTTTAAAGGGTCTTGAGGCGGTTAGAAAAAGACCAGGTATGTACATTGGAGATACAGATGATGGAACTGGTTTACATCACATGGTTTATGAGGTTGTTGATAACTCTATTGACGAGGCACTAGCAGGATATTGTAAAAATATTAATGTAAAAATTAACTCTGATGGAACAATTACAGTAAATGACGATGGAAGAGGTATTCCTGTTGATATCCATAAAGGAGAAAAAAAATCAGCAGCAGAAGTAATTATGACACAACTTCATGCTGGAGGTAAGTTTGATCATGACTCTTATAAAGTTTCAGGTGGATTGCATGGTGTTGGTGTTTCAGTCGTCAATGCACTTTCAGAAAAATTACATTTAGAGATATTTAGAGATGGAAAAAAACACTACATAGAATTTCAAAATGGTGAAGCAAAAGCTCCCTTAAAGGTAGTAGGAAAAGCAAAGCAAACTGGTACACAAATTACTTTCTTGCCATCAAAACAAATTTTTTCTTCAATAAAATTTAGTGCAAATATACTAATTAAAAGAATGCGTGAATTAGCATTTTTAAATAAAGGAATAAAAATAATATTTACTGATGCAAGTCAAAAGAAAGAGAAAACATCTGAGTTTAAATTTGATGGGGGTGTTCTAGAATTTGTAGAGTTTTTAGATGAAAAAAGAGAAAAGTTACAAAATAAAAACGGAAATGATTTATTCAAAAAACCAATATATATTGAAGGAAAAAAAAATAATATTGAATTAGAGTGTTCATTAAAATGGAATGCAGGATATACGGAAGATATATTTCCATATACTAATAATATTTATCAAAAAGATGGTGGAACTCACTTGTTGGGATTTAGAAGTGCATTAACTAGGGTAGTAAATAAATATGCTAATGAAAATAATTTACTAAAGAAAAATAAATTAGCAATTTCAGGTGATGATATCAAGGAAGGACTAACTTGTGTGCTTTCAACTAAAATCCCTGATCCAAAATTTTCATCTCAGACAAAAGATAAGCTAGTTTCATCAGAAGTAAGAATGATTGTAGAAACATTAGTAAATGAAAAATTATCAATTTGGTTTGATCAAAATCCGTCTATTGCAAAAATTATTTTAGCTAAAGTTATTCAAGCAGCGATGGCAAGAGATGTTGCTAGAAAAGCAAGAGAAAATGTAAGAAGAAAAGGAGCTCTTGAATTAAGCGGTCTTCCTGGAAAATTAGCTGACTGTCAAATTGGCAAACAAGAAGGAACTGAATTGTTTATTGTAGAGGGAGATTCAGCTGGTGGGTCTGCCAAACAAGGAAGAAATAGAGCAAACCAAGCAGTTTTGCCACTTAGAGGAAAAATACTTAATACTTATGTAGAAGATTTTAATTTGAAAAAAAAATGGTAACGGTAATGGAAATGGTTCTGATCAAAGAACAAAGGCTTTGTCTAAAATGATTTCTTCTAATGAGATCGTTACCTTAATTAATGCTCTAGGATTGGACCCAAAAGCGCAAGAAATTGATTTAAAGGATTTAAGATATGGAAAAATAATAATTATGACAGACGCTGATGTAGATGGTTCTCATATAAGAGCTCTTCTTTTAACTTTTTTTAATAACAAACCATTTAATAAGTTAATTGAAAATGGTCATGTTTATTTAGCGCAACCACCGTTATTTAAAATTAACAAAGGCTCAAAAGGAATTTATATAAAAGATGAGAAGGAGCTAGAAGATTACATTATAAATAATAATAAGGAGTTAAAAAAAATTAAAAAGGGATCTAAAGATTATTTGAAATCAATTGATGAAGAAAAATCAAAAATGAATATCCAAAGATTCAAAGGTCTTGGAGAAATGAACCCAGAGGAATTATGGAGCACTACATTAGACCCAGAAACAAGAAATTTATTACAAGTACAATACTCAAAAGACTCCAAAAAAGATCAAAGTTTAATTCATACTTTGATGGGTAACGATGTAGCATTAAGAAAAGATTTTATAGTTTCTAATGCTATAAATGTTAGAAATCTTGATATTTAAAAATGAAGTTCTTTGAAACTTCAAAATATCATTCTTTTAAAAAATCAACTTATATAACCCTTAGATGGATTGGAATTTTTGGACAACTAATTGCAGTAAATTTTGTATATTTATTTGTAAATTCTAGTTTTGATTTTATTACTTCAAATATAGTTATTTTTTTAGGAATATTAAGTAATTTATATTTAATTTTTATTTATAAAAAAACACAATTATCAGATAGATCTGCTTTTATCTTCTTGTTTATAGATATTTTGCAATTAGGTGTTCTTCTTTATTTGTCAGGGGGAATAACTAATCCATTTGTAATCTTTATATTAATACCAAGTGTTTTTTCCTCATCAAATTTAAGCTTAAGAACTAATACTTTGTTAGTAATGTTAACAATAATTATAATCGTATTTTTAACTTTTAATTATCAAGATTTGCCAATTAATTTAAATAGTGATTTTCATAACAATCATTATTTTTATTACTCTATCCCAGTTTCTTTGATTATCGCTTTAGTATTTTTAAATTATTTTGCAATGACGTTTGGTGCACAATCTAGATTAAGAAAAGAGGCATTAGGAAAAATGGAAGAGGTAATGGCTAAAGAACATGAGCTTTTATCTTTGGGTGGGCAAGCTGCTGCAGCTGCACATTCTTTAGGTACACCACTTTCCACAATAACAATAATTGCACATGATTTAATGAAACAATTTAAAGGTCAAAAAGATTTGGAGAAAGATATAGAGTTATTAAATAGCCAAGTCGAGCGATGTAATGAAATTTTAAAGAGATTAACTTTAAATCCTGTGGAGGAAGATGAATTTATTGATAAAGATATTAACGTTCGAGATTATTTGTATGAAATTATCTCTTCATTTAAGGAAATAAGTAAAAAGGAATTTGTTTTCAATTTTGATCAAGATTCAAACCCAAAAAAAATAAGTAAATCTATTGAAGTAGTTTATGGATTAAGAAACTTTATAGGAAATGCAAACAAATTTGCTAAAAATTCTATTTTTATTAATTTAAAAAGTGACAGTGAATTTACAGAGATCACAGTAGAAGATGATGGTAATGGTTATCCACGAGATATTATATCAAAAATTGGAGAACCATATTTAAAATCAAATTATTCAAAAGATAGGTCTAAAGAGGGTTTAGGATTAGGGTTGTTTATTGGAAAAACTTTACTAGAAAAAAATTTTGCATCAGTCAATTGTAGAAATTCGAAAACACGTAGTGGTGCTGAAGTTATTATTAGATGGAAGAATAAAGAATTATTTAATATTTAATGGTATTTGTTCTTTGTTTCAAATAATGAGCTTAATTGAGAAATCATAACATCACCTAATTCATTTACGTCAGTAATTTTAATAGCTTTATTGTAATATCTTGAAACATCGTGACCAATTCCTATAGCCAAAACTTCAATATCCGATTTATTTTCAATAAATTTTACAATCTTTTTTAAATGTTTTTCCAAAAAATCACCTGAATTTACAGAAAGAGTTGAGTCATCTACAGGGGCTCCATCAGAAATAACCATTAATATTTTTCTTTCTTCTTTTCTCTTTTTTATTCTGTTATAGGCCCACGATATAGCTTCTCCATCGATATTCTCTTTGAGCAATCCTTCTTTAAGCATTAGCCCTAAATTATTTTTTGCCTGTCTCCAATGGGTATCTGCTCCTTTGTAAATTATATGTCTCAGGTCGTTCAATCTTCCTGGTGTTTTAGGTTTAGAATTTTTGGTCCATAATTCTCTACTTTGTCCACCCTTCCAATTTTTAGTTGTGAAACCTAAAATTTCAACTTTTACAGAGCACCTTTCTAGCGTTCTGGATAAAATATCTGCACAAATAGCCGCAATGGTGATTGGTCTTCCTCTCATGGATCCAGAATTATCAATGAGTAGAGTCACTACTGTATCTTTAAAATCTAAATCTTTTTCTTTTTTGAATGACAAAGAATTATATGGATCCATAATAATTCTTGGAAGTTTTGAACTGTCTAATAATCCCTCCTCTAAATCAAATTCCCATGCTCTATTTTGTTTTGCAAGCAATTGTCTTTGAAGTTTATTAGCAAGTTTTGTTATAATATCTTGAAAGCCTATTAATTGTTGATCTAAATTTTTTCTTAGTTTTGTTGCTTCATCTGCATTTTCTAGATTTTCAGCTTTTACAACTTCATCAAACTGAGTTGTAAATATTTTATAATCTAAATTCATATTATCTATTTTTTTTTGAGCTACTTGTTCTTTACTTTGTTCATCTGACTCTGTGTCAGATAACTGTTCGTCAAAGTTAAATTCGTCAACACTAAAATCAGCATCTAATGAAGCCTCAGATACATTTTCATCTTTTTCATCTTTATTATCTTCTTTGTCATTATTTTCATCTTCATTTGATGGATTATCCTGTCCTTGATCTTGATTTTCTTCTTTTTTTTCATCCTCATCTTCACTTTGAAAAATATCCATTTCTTCCAATATTTCTGAAAACTTTGAACTATAAATGTTTTGATCTTCAAGATTTTTAATTAAAAATTCTTTATGTTTTTCTATAGCTTCCTCAAAGTCTTTTTCCCAAAAATTAAGCATTTTTGTTGTTAGAGGATTTAGCTTAATTTTATGAAAATTCTTAAGCATATATAGCTCGAATGCTTCTGATACAGATACATCTTCTTTAGTTTTTAATTGATCTTTGCGTTTACGATTAATTATTTGATGATAATTTTCTTGAAAATTTTTCTCAATTCCTTTTAACATTTTTCCTCCCAGAGTCTCATAACGTATTTTTTCAGCTATATTATAAAGAGATCTAGAAGATGTATTTGAGGGAAGGTTTTTTTTGTAAATTATTTCATTACAAAATTTTTTTTTCAAAGCAGAGGAGTCTGTTTCTGCACGTAATCTTATAAAATCAGCTGGACTAGTTAAATTATCAATCTCTAGAAAATTAAATTCTTTTATTTTTTTTTCTTCAGAATTTGTTTTTTTTACATCAAAATCATCAGCAATTACTTTTGCTGTAGAAGTTAAAGCAATTTTGAATTTTTCTTTTAAATTATTTTCTTTAGTGCTCATTAGATTTGAATATTAATCAAAGATTCTGGCAACTCTTCGCCAAAACATCTTTGATAATATTCTGCGATAGTATTTTTTTCAATATCATCACATTTATTAAGAAAAGTTACTCTAAAAGCGTAACCAGTGTCTTTAAATATCTCTGCATTTTCTGCCCAATGTAACACCGTTCTTGGGCTCATCACTGTTGAAATATCTCCTGCAATAAATCCTTTACGCGTTAAAGATGCTACTTTTATCATGTTAGCAACCTTTTCTTTTCCCTTTGCGTTATTTAAGTTTTTATTTTTAGACAAAACAATATCCATTTCTCTATCTAGGCCAAGATAGTTTAAAGTTGTAACAATATTCCATCTATCCATCTGACCTTGGTTAATTTGCTGTGTACCATGATAAAGACCTGTCGTATCACCAAGTCCAACGGTATTTGAAGTAGCAAATAGTCTAAAAAATTTATTTTGTTTAATTACTTTGTTTTTATCTAGTAATGTAAAATTTCCCTCAGCTTCTAAAACTCTTTGAATTACAAACATTACATCAGGTCTACCAGCATCATATTCATCAAAAACAAGTGCAACTGGATTTTGTATAGACCATGGTAAAATTCCCTCATTAAATTGAGTTACTTGTTTGCCATCTTTAAGAACAATCGCGTCTTTTCCAATCAAATCAATTCTACTTACATGACTATCTAAATTTACACGGATGCAAGGCCAATTTAATCTTGCAGCAATTTGCTCAATGTGGGTAGATTTACCAGTGCCATGATATCCTTGAACTAAAACTCTCTTATTATAAGCAAATCCTGAAATAATGGCTAAAGTAGTATCTCTATCGAACTTGTAGTTTTTATCAATTTCAGGAACATATTCATTCTTTTTTGAAAATGCGTCTACTTCCATTTCTGAATCAATTCCAAAAGTCTGTTTTAATGAAACTTTAATATCCGGTTCTGTGTTAAGATTTGGTGTCAATTTTTTCTCTATAGGTATTTTTTAATTGAGTGTAAGCCAATGTTATAAGTTTAAGTTTTTCCTCGTATTTTTTATTTCCAGAATTCATATCAGGGTGAAATTTTTTCACAAGTAATTTGAATTTATCTTGTATTTTCTTCCACTTTAAACCCACAGAAACCCCCAATATTCCAAAAGCTTTTATATCTTTATGATCGAATTTAAATTGACGCATATGATTATAATCTCCATTTATTTTTTCTTTATCTAACTCATCTCTCAAAGTTGTATTCCATAAAACTTTGAAAAAATTATCTGAAGAGCTAAAGCTTTGCGTGGGTTTGTGCCAAGTCATGTCAGATTTTAAAAAATTCATTACTTGGTCATCATTCATTCCTGAAAAATAGTTCCAATTTTTATTAAATTCTTTTACATGCTCAAGACAGAGCATTCTAAATTTTCTGCTATTATCTTTTTCAACTGGTGCCTTATATTCACCTATTTCATTACAATTATTCCAGTCACAAATATTTTTCATGATATATAATAACATATATGGATATAAATGAGTTAATTACAATTGTAAAAAATAAATTATTAAATCAAATAAATATTGAAAGCATAAATATTGAAGATAAATCTTTTCTTCATAAAAATCATAAAGGAAATCAAGAAGGAAAATATCATTTAAAATTAATTATCGTTTCTCAAGAACTAAAAAAAATGAATAAAATTGATAGTAATAAAAAAATTTACAAGATTTTAGATCAAGAATTAAAAGAATTTATTCACTCAATCCAAATTTTAATTAGTTAAAAATTTTTTCAGAAATAAATTTAACTCTTTTTTGGAGTATTGTTTGTTAAAAATTGGCTTACCAATTTTTTTTAATAAAACTAAGTTAATTTTTTCAGAATTATTTTTTTTATCTTTGATCATAAAAGATAAAATCTTATTTAAATCTCTGATAGAAAAATATTTTTTTATAGAAGAAGGTAGACCAGAATTATCAATATGATTTATAATTAAATTATATTCATTTTTACTAAGCATGTTTTTCTTAAAACTAAAACTCAGTGCCGTTTTCATTCCAAGTATCACGGCTTCACCATGATTTAGTTTATGGCTGTACCCTAAGCCTGCCTCATAAGCATGGGCAAATGTATGACCAAAATTTAATACTTTTCTTAATGCTATTTCTTTTTCATCTTTTTCAACTACTTTTTTTTTAATTTTACAACTTTCATAAATTGCTTTTTCAATAAATGGAGAAGAAAGACTTAAAATCTTTTTAAGATTTTTATTTAAGAAACTAAAAAATTTTTTATTATCAATTAATGAATGCTTCAATATTTCTCCATATCCACAAATTATTTCTCTTTTTGATAAAGATTTAAGAAATTGAATATCTGATAGAACTAGTGATGGTTGATAAAAGCTTCCTATTAAATTTTTACCATATTTAGAATTAACTCCAGTTTTTCCCCCGATTGATGAATCAACTTGAGCTAAAAGAGTTGTTGGAATATTTGCAAACTTTAGGCCCCTTTTGAAAAGACTAGCCGCAAAACCACTTACATCGCCTGTAATTCCTCCTCCTAAAGAAATTAAAATGTCATTTCTTGAAAAGTTTTTATTTAATAAAACTTCTAGAATTTTATTAACGCTATTAATATTTTTATTTTTTTCACTAGCATTAAAAAATAACACAAAAATACTTTTATTTTTTAAAGACTTTTTAATATTTGAGACAAATTTTTTTGGAACATTTTTATCAACAAAAATTAAACATTTATCAAAATCAATTGAATTTGATTTAAAAACTTTTAATACACTTGAGGTCAAATTTGATCCAATAATAATTGGATACTTTTCAGTTTTAGTTACTATATTTAATTTAGTTTGTTTCATAAATTTCTACAATTTTTTTTACTATTTCAATTTTAGTAAGATTATCACACTTTATCTCATATAAAGCTTTAGAATAAATGTTAGATCGTTTCTTAATTAAATCAATTAACTCAGTATCTGTTGCATTAATTGCTAATGGTCTTTTTTTACTGTTTTTAATTCTATTTAATAATGTTTTATCATCCCAATTTAGCCAAAAAGATAAATGATTTTTTAAAATTTCTTTCCTGATATTATTATTTGTAAAAGCTCCCCCACCAAGTGAAATCACAGTAGAGCTTAATTTAAGTTTTTTTAAAGTTGTTTGTTCTTCAACTTTTCTAAAATAATTTTCACCCTTATCTTCAAAGATTTTTTTTATTGTAATGTTTAAATTTTTTTCAATTTCTTTATCGATATCGACAAAATTTAATTTTAATTTCTTAGCTACTAAGGATCCAATAGAGCTCTTACCAGAACCCATCATCCCCAAAAAAACTAGATTTTCTTTTGATTTCATAAGTTTCTTTATTGAAAAAACATAAATATGTCTTAATTTGAAATTATCTAAAAGTATATGCAATTCATTAAAAACACAAGTTCAGGCAAAGCAAGTATCATAGGACTTGTGATTAAATCTATAATCGGATTAGGGGTTATTTTAGGTATTATTTTTTTTCTAAGTACAATTGATTTTCCTGCACCTAAAAAAGAAATTGAAAAAATTATTCCAAATGAAAATTTTAAAATTGTTAAATAAGAAATTTTTTTCAACGCTATTGGTTTGTCTTATTTTTTTTATCCCTGTGTCTGCTGAGGAAAAACCAATTGATATTTGGAACATAGAAAAAAAGGATAATCAAGTTATTTCAGAAACAAATATTTCAAGTGAAAACACAGTAAACACTCCTCAGAATAGAGTTTACGAACTACAAACAAATAAACAAACGAATACAATTAAACTTGATAAAGAATTTTCTTCAAAAGAAATTAAAATTGTTGGGTTGTACGATCCAAGTGAGTACGGCCTCACTATGGATATGTGGTCAAATTCAGATGGAATTAAACTAAAAAATTTATTTCAGAATATTAATAAGTTTAATCTTTCAGAGGATGCATCTGATATAATGCACATATCTTTATTAACTAACGCTTATTCTCCAACTCAAAACATTACTGAGAAAGAATTTATGAGCTTTAAATCTGATTGGTTAATAAAAGATGCAAACCTAGAATTAATAGAAGAATATTTAATTAAAAATCAAATAATAAATTTGCATCCAAATTTATCAAGATATTTGGTAGATACTTATTTATCAGAATCAAACGTAAAAAAATCATGTGAGATTTTTTCTAAAAATTCTGAACCCATTCAAGATGAATATCTATCAAAATTTAATTTATATTGTTTAATCAATTATGGAAAAAATGAAGAGGCACAACTAATTTTAGATTTAAAAAAAGAGTTAGGTTTCGAAGATAGTTATTACGAAAACAAAATAAATTATTTATTTGGATATTTAGATGAAGCAGATAAAGAAATATCAATAAATTCAATTTTAGATTTTCATTTAGCGCATAGAACTAACCCTGAATTTTCTTATGAACCAAATGAAGATACACCTAAAATAATTTGGAAATATCTTTCAGCTGCTAACTTACTTTTTAAAATTCAAGATATAGAAATTACTAATGTAGAAAAAATTTCTACAATAGAAAAAGCCGTTAATGATAAAAATTATTCCGAAGAGGAGTTATTCGAATTTTATAAAAAATTCCAATTTAATATTAATCAATTTTTAAACGCAAAAGAGGTATATAAATCTCTATCTTCGATTGAGGGACGCGCTCTTTTATATCAAAGAACTCTTTTAACAGAAGAACCAAAAATTAAGTTAGAATTTATTAAGATATTGAAGGATCTATTTATATCTGATGATATTGGTGATGCCTTTGATTTGAAGTTAAAAAGTTTTTTAAGTGAAATTAATGTTGAGGATGTACCTTCAAATTTTACAACATTTTATAACAGCAATCTAAATAAGAACGAGACGGCAGATAAAAAAATTAAATACAATAATAAAATTTTACATCAATCAAAACTTATAAATTATTTTAATGGGGACTATGCAAAATCTAAAATTGAAGAGGATCTAGATAAATTTTTAAAGAAAATTAAAAAAGATAAAAAATATTCTTTATCAAAAAAAGATATAATTTTTCTAGAGGCGCTTAAATCTGATGGAGTTAAAATTTCAAAAAAATATGATGGTCTTTATGAGGTAAAGAAATCAGAAATGCCTACCGATATTCAAACAATGATAGATAATAATGAGATTGGTGCTGCATTGTTGAGAATAATTGAGGTAATTGGACCTGACAAAATTGAAAATATTGATGAAGATACAGTTTATTTTATTATCAATACTTTAAATCAATTAAATGTTGATTTAATTAGAAATAAACTATTGCTAAAAGTTCTTCCTTTAAAAGTATAAAAATTATAATAAAATCAAGTTATGGCTATCAGAACTATAATAACAGAACCTAATAAAGTACTTAGACAAATTTCTAAACCAGTCAATGGCGTTGGAAAAGAAGAACAAAAATTGATGGATGATATGCTTGAGACAATGTATGACGCAAATGGAATTGGTCTCGCAGCCATACAAGTTGGTGTACCAAAGAGAATTATTGTAATGGATATAAGTAAAGATGAGAATAAAAAAGAGCCAAGATATTTCGTAAATCCAGTAATTAAAAATAAAGATCCAGAAAAAGCAACTTATGAGGAAGGATGTCTTTCTGTGCCAAATCAATTTGCTGAAATTGATAGACCTAGTAAGTGTGAAGTAGAATATCTTGATTATGATGGAGAAAAGAAATTGCTAAAGGCAGATGGTCTTCTTGCAACATGTATTCAGCATGAAATGGACCATTTAGAGGGGATACTGTTTATTGATTATCTTTCAAAATTAAAAAGATCAATGATAATTAAAAAATTATCAAAATTAAAATCTACCTCTGCAGAAGTTTAATCAATGCTAAAAAAAATAGTTTTTATGGGCACTCCCATGTTTGCTGTTCCAATTTTAAAATCACTTTATCAAAATGGATATCATATTTCTTGTGTTTATACTCAACCACCTCAAAAATCTAAAAGAGGTCAAAAAATTAACAAGTCACCAATTCAATTAATTTCAGAAACTTTAAATATTGAATTTAGAACTCCAAATTCATTAAAAGAAAATTTAGAGGAATTAGAATATTTCAAATCATTAGAGGCAGATTTGGCAATAGTTGTTGCATATGGTCAAATTATACCAAAGTCATATTTAAATTTAACTAAAAAAGGATTTATTAATATACATGCATCTATTCTTCCAAAGTGGAGAGGTGCTGCTCCTATTCAAAGATCAATTATGAATTTAGATAAAGAGACAGGGATTAGTATTATGAAAATAGGAGAAGAACTAGATACAGGGCCGGTATGTAATGTTTATAAAATTAATTTAGAAAATAATTTAAATGCCAAAGATATTAGTGAAAACCTGTCAAGTTTGGCTGCAGAGAAAATTTTAGATAATATCGATGATATATATGAGGATAAAGCAAACTTTATAGAACAAGATCACTCATCAGCGACATATGCATCAAAAATTCAAAAATTAGAGGGGCAGATTAATTGGAAAGAAGATGCTAAAAATATAATAGGTAAAATTAATGGGCTTTATCCAGTTCCAGGAGCTTATTTTATGTTTAACGGTGAGAGATATAAAATATTAAAAGCTGAAATTGGACAAACACAAGGAAAACCAGGCGAGGTTTTATCTGACCATTTAGAAATTTCGTGTGGAGATAAAAAATCAATAAAAATTAAAGAAATACAAAGACAAGGAAAAAAACCTCAAAGTATTGGAGAATTTGTTTTAGGAACACAAATTAAAAAGGGTTCATTTTTATAATGAATAGATATCAAATACTTATTGAATATGTAGGGACAAATTTTAGAGGATGGCAAATTCAAAAAAAAGGCCCAACAATTCAAGGATTAATTCAAGAAAAATTATCAAAATTATTAAAAGAAAAAATTGTTTTACATGGTCAAGGAAGAACTGATGCAGGGGTTCATGCATTTGAGCAATCTGCACACTTTGATTGCAAAAATAAAATAACCGATAAAATTAAATTTTTAAAATCCATTAATCATTTTTTAAATTTAAAGGATATTGCAATTAAAAATATTAAAAAAAAAAATAATAAATTTCATGCTAGATTTTCGGCAAAACAAAGAATTTATAAATACTTTATTTTTAATCAAATAAGCCAACCAATAATTGAAAAAAATAGAGCATGGCATGTTCGTAGGCCTTTAAATTTAGAATTAATGAAAAAGGGTGCAAAAAAGTTATTAGGAACTAATGATTATTCAACTTTTAGATCTTCAAGCTGTCACGCTAAAAGTCCAATTAAAACTATTAAATCAATTAAAATTAAATCATCAAAAAAAAAAATTGAATTTCAATTTAGCTCTCAATCATTTTTACAACATCAAGTTAGATCTATGGTTGGTTGTTTAAAATACTTGGGAGAAACTAAATGGGATTTGAAAACTTTTGAAAAGAGATTTAAGTCAAAAAAAAGAACACTGTGTGCTCCTCCAGCACCATCAAGTGGTTTATTCTTATTTAGAGTTCTTTATTAATTTATTTTTATTGCTCATAGCAAACTTTTTATTTATTCGCCATCTAGACTCAGCTCTTACAATATACCCACAACAGTTTTTTGATTTACATTTGCAAGGAAATTGTTTGTAGTTTTCATCATAACCAAATCCATAATCACAGGTAAACTCCTCACCTTTTTTAATGTCTTTGATTGCTTTGACCCAAATTTTCAATCCCTTTCCATCGTAATCACAATTATTATCACAAGAATGATTAATTAAACCCGCAGTATTCCATGGAAAATCTCCATCTAGATCGTACCTTTTATTTATTGTAAATAAATATATCGGTTTACTATTATCGTACTTATCAGAATCTTGTGTTTGTTTTTTTGTTATAAGTTTTCCAACGTAGTCAATTATTTTGGTTCCTTCTTTAATGTCACGAGTTGCATAAAGTCCTCTTCCTTTATTATCAATTCCAGATCTTTTTATTTTATATAATTTCATGAAGATTTTTATTTAGAGTTTTCTAAAGAATTATCAATTAAATTCTAAAAGAGCATCAACATGTCTTTTACTACTATCTCGAAGTGCATTTAGGTCATAACCGCCTTCTAAAATTGAAACTATTTTTCCATTACAAAATTTTTTAGAAGACTCTAATATTCTTTTGGTAATAGTAAAATAATCCTCTGTTTTTAAATTAAATTGAGCAAGAGGGTCATCCTTATGGGCGTCAAAACCAGCGCTAATCAATATAAACTCTGGTTTAAACTCTTCTAATTTTTTTAATACACGATCAAATACGTTCAAATATTCTTCTGAACTTATGCCAGCTGGCAAAGGTATATTAAAGATATTGTTAAATTTACCTCTTTCCTGTTCAGAACCAGTTCCTGGGTAGTAGGGATATTGGTGAGTTGATATAAAAAGAACATTTTCATTTTCATAAAAAATATCTTGTGTTCCATTGCCATGATGGACATCAAAATCTATTATTGCAACTTTCTTATATTTATATTTTTTTAACAAATAATTTGCACCAATACTCACTGAATTTAAAATACAAAAACCAGCTGCCTTATTTTGTGAGCTATGATGTCCAGGAGGTCGAACGCTACAAAATGCATTTCTAAATTCTTTTTTTTCTACTCCATCAATTGCAGTAATTATTGATCCTACTGCATCGAAAGTTGCATCTTTGCTTCCAGGTGAAATGACTGTATCACCATCAAGTGAAGAAAAACCTTTTTTTGGAAAAGAACTTTTTACTAAATTTAAATAATTATTTTCATGTGTGGTTAATAAAATATCATCTGAAACTTTAGATGGTTTCTTCCATATAAGATTTTTATTATTAAGTTTTTTAAAATTTTCTACTATGACGGATACTCTCGCAATTTGTTCTGGATGCCCAGGACCTGTATCGTGATTTTGAGATGTATCTGATGTAATTAAGCCAGTTTTCACTTAAAGTAATTATCTAAGATTTTAGTATAAATTAAAGTTAATCTTTTTAAATCAGATAAGGACACACATTCTCCCACCTTGTGCATGGTTTTACCCACTAATCCAAATTCTAAACATGGAGCTATTTTTCTTATGAATCTGGCATCCGAAGTGCCACCAGTTGTAGATAATTTCGGTTTAATTTTAGTAATTCTCTTAATTGTATTTTGTATCATAAATGTAGTTTTGTTGGGCTTAGTTAAAAAGGCCTCACCAGAGACACTATATTCGATTTTATATTTTGATTTATTTTTATTACAAATTTTTTTAATTATTTTATTTATTTTATTCTTTAATTTGTAAGATGTATGTTTGTTATTAAATCTAATATTAAAAGAAGCACTAGCTAATCCTGGAATTACATTATCAGCTGAATTATCAATGTTAATTTTTGTTATTTCCAAATTTGTAGGTTGAAAATCTTTTGTACCTTTGTCAAATTTAATTTCTTTTAACTCTTTTAGTATTCGAACTAAAGCTGTTGACGGATTGTTAGCTCTATTTGGGTAAGCTACATGACCTTGAATACCAATGACAGACAATTTTCCAGTCATACTACCTCTACGACCAATTTTTATCATTTCTCCTAACTTATTTGGATTCGTAGGTTCTCCTACCAAGCAAAAATCTATTTTTTCTTTTCTTTTTCTTAAATACTCAACAACTTTTTTTGTACCATTAATTGCAATTCCTTCTTCGTCTCCAGTAATTAGAAGGCTGATGGAACCACCAAATTTTTTGTTTACCTTAGAAAAGTTACTTACCGCAGTAACAAATGCAGCTATTGAGCTTTTCATATCATTTGCACCTCTACCAATTAAGTATCCTTTTTTAACAGCCGGTTTAAAAGGATTAACAGTCCAATCATTTAAATCACCAGGTGGTACTACATCTAAATGACCTGCATAACAAAAATTTGGACTTGCGGCACCAAGTCTTGCATAAAGATTTTTTACAGGATAACTATTTTTATCTTTGAACTCGAGAATTTTAGTTTTAAAGCCGATTTTTTTTAATTTTTTTTCTAAAAATTTAATTACACCAGCATCAGTTTTTGTAACAGATGGAAACCTAATTAGCTCTTTTGCTAATTGAAGTTCATTAATTTTTTGCATTTTTATTCTCTTAAAAGATCATTAACTGATGTTTTCGATCTTGTTTTTTCGTCAACTTGTTTAATTATTACTGCACAATATAAAGATGGTGCTTGTGGATTGTTTTTATCTGGCAAGGATCCTGGAACTACCACTGAATAAGGTGGAATTTTTCCATAAGTTATTTCACCAGTTTTTCTATTAACAATTTTTGTTGATTGACCAATATACATTCCCATACTCAGAACAGAACCTTCTCCAACAATTACACCTTCTACTACTTCAGACATTGCTCCTAGGAAAACATTATCTTCAATAATTGTTGGTAATGCTTGAGCAGGTTCTAATACACCACCAACCCCAGTACCAGCTGAGATATGACAGTTTTTTCCAATCTGACAACAACTTCCTGCACGACTAAACGTATCCATCATTGTTCCTTCATCAATATATGCACCAATATTTACGTAGCATGGCATTAAAACTGCATTCTTTCCAACAAATGATCCTTTTCTTACTGGCGAATTAGGTACCATTCTAAAACCAGCCTTTTCATGATCTTCTTTTGTCCATCCAGCTGTTTTTCCTTTAAGTAAATGAGCTTTGTCATACCAGCTACTGTATGGACCATTTAAATTTTCCATTGGATACATTCTAAAGCTTAACATGATAGCTTTTTTTAGATGTTGATGAGTAACCCATTCACCATTGATCTTTTCAGCTACTCTTGCTTTTCCACTGTCTAAATCATCAATAATTTGATTAACAGCATCCTTTAAAGATTTATCAGAATTTTGGTTTACTTGGTCTTTATTTTCCCAAGCTTCATTTATAATTTTTTCTATACTCATAATTTTATGAGTTTTTTAATAACCTTATTTCTTTTAAAAATAAAGAAAGATTTTCTATTTTGTAATCAATGTATTCTTGATCAGACTCTTTTTTGCCCCAGTATTCATCATTGATTAACCAAACTGTTTTTGCTCCTCTTTCTTTTCCAATAGATAAGTTTTTTGCAATATCTTCAATGTAAAGTGTCTCAGTTGGATCAATTTGAAATTTTTTGACCATCAAATCAAATGCTTTTGCCTCAGGTTTTGGACTGTATTCTGCATCAACAATATCAAATACTCCATCAAATTGATCTTCAATTCCTAAGTGAGTAGTAATATTTTTAACATGTTCTTTACTACCATTTGTAAAAACAAATTTGTTTAGATTAATATTTTCTAGCTCATTCCTTAAAGCGGTATCTTTTTCTAAAAAATCTAAATTAATATCATGCACGTAGTCTAAAAACTCTCTTGGGGGTATATCGTGATGTATCATTAAACCATTAAGACTAGTACTATATTTGTGAAAATAATTTGTTTGTAATTCTTTTGCCTCTTTTAAATCTACATTTAATTTATTTGAAATATATTGAGTCATTTTTTTACTTACTTGACCAAACACTCCTTCAAGATCACTGTAGAGCACCCCATCACAATCAAATAATATGTTTTTTATATTCTTTAATTCTTTCATTGTCTTATTAGTGTACCAGAGCCTTTGTCAGAGAATATTTCCCATAAACATGAATGTGGCTTTGTGCCGTTAATTATACCAACTGCTGTTACACCATTATTTACAGCGTCTAAGCATGCGTTTATTTTAGGTATCATACCTTCTGTAATAGTTTCATCTTTAATCATCTCAAGAACCTCGGATGAAGAAATTTCCTCTATTAATTTCTTATTTTTATCTAAAACACCATCAACATTCGTCATTAACAATAGTCTTCTAGATTTTAAAGATTTTGCTATAGCCATCGCAGCCGTATCTCCATTAATATTATATGCTTGGTTTTCTTTACCTAATCCTAATGGAGAAATTATAGGAATTTTATTTTGATTAATTATATTTAATATTTGTTCATTATTAATCTCATTTGGTATTCCTACAAATCCTAGTTCTTCTGCCTCTGGTATAGTTTTGATAATATTATTATTTTTTGTGTGAATAGAGATTGCTTCTGTTCCTTTGTCTTTTAAAGAATTAACAATGTCATCATTAAAATCTATCAAAACAGATTCAACAATATCAATTATATTTTTGTCAGTTACCCTTAGTCCTCTTATAAATTTTGATTGAATATTTGATTTTTCTAGTTCTCTTTTAATTCTAGGTCCACCACCATGAATTACCACAGTTGCAAGGCCTAATTTATTTAAAACACTAAGATCAGTTATAAAATTATTAAATACGTTTCTATCAATTAAAACATTTCCACCGTATTTAATTACTATTAAATCATTTTTATATTTTTCAATATATTTAGTTACTTCATTAATAGGTGGCCCATCTTCAGGTAATATCTTTTCAAGGTCCATTTATTATTTTTTTAATTAGGTTACAGTTTTGACTGTTGTACGTTTCATTATTACAACCTGCTGAGCCATTGTTAAAATGTTATTAACTGTCCAATAAATTACTAGACCACTTGGGAATGGTGCAAGAATTACTGTTAAAAATAAAGGGAAGAACATAAATATTTTTGCTTGCATTGGATCTGTTGGAGCGGGATTTAACTTTTGTTGAACCCACATTGATACTCCCATAGCAACTGGCCATGCCCCAATTACAAGGAAAGAAGGTACGTCATAAGGAAACAATCCAAATAAATTAAATATAGAAGTAGGATCCTTAGCACTTAAATCTTGGATCCAACCATAAAAAGGCATATGACGCATTTCTATCGTTACAAATAAAACTTTATACAAAGCAAAAAATACAGGTATTTGAATTAGAATTGGCAAACATCCAGACATGGGATTTACTTTTTCCTTCTTGTAAAGAGCCATCATTGCTTGCTGCAATTTCATCTTGTCATCTTTGTGTAATTCCTTAAGTCTTGCCATCTCAGGCTGAAGAGCTTTCATTTTAGCCATGCTTCTGAATGAAAAATTAGCAAGTGGAAAAAACGCTACACGAATACAGACAGTAACAGCAATAATTGCCAATCCATAATTACCAAAAATTTTAAAGAAATATTCTAAAGCAGTGAACAAAGGACGTGTTAAAAAGTATAAGAAACCCCAATCAATCGTCAGATCAAATTTATCAATTTTTAATGATTCTGCGTACCCATCAATCACATCAACTCTCTTTGCAGCTACTATTACTTGTAATTTTTCTTCTATAGAGGAGTTTCCATTTAACTCTAACGGTTCTGTTGTAACAAAGTTTATTCTATATTTGTTTTTGTAATCCATCGTAGTTTTAAATTCTTTTTCTCTCGGTGGAATTAGAGTTGAAATGTAATATTTATCTCCTAGACCTAACCACCCTTTTTGAGCAGTTCTTGAAAATTTTTTCTCTTCAATATCATCATAATCTTCCTCAATTAATTCTTCATCTAATGTAGCGATAGGGCCTTCATGAAGAATGTAAAAATCGGTTAAACCTTCTGGGATTTGATTTCTTATAATTTGTCCATAAGAATAGAAGTCATAGTTTTTATCAGTAGAATTTATAACTCTTTGTTTGATTGTGAATAAAAACTTATCATCTAATGCAATTTCTTTTTCAAAAGTGATGCCTTGATCATTTGTCCAACTTAGTTTTACAGGTGATTGATCAGTTAATTTTTTATTTCCAGAAACTGACCAAATTGAATCTGCATTTGGAATATTGATATTTTTATCAGTAGTTATAAAACCACTTTCTATTATATAGCCTTCTTTAGAGCTTCGTGGTGCAAGAAATTTTACTTTTTCATCGCTTTCTAAACTAACATTATATTCTTTGAAAGTTAGATCGTCTATTGCGGCCCCTTTTAATGAAATAGATCCAACAATACTTTGGTTTTCAAATTGAATTCTTTCACTTTGTTTTAACGCTTCTTCTCGTGAAATTTCGGTTACATTTTCTTTTTGATCAAGACTAGGTGCATCTGAATTCTGTTCAGTCTTAGTTTTTTCGGTTAAATTTTCTTTCGTTACAGGAGGTGGTGCAAAAAATAGCGAGTATAATATAATTACAGCAGCTGATAAACTTATGGCAGCAATTATATTTCTAGTTTCCATTATTTATTATCCTTCATTTCTTTTTTAACTGGATCAAACCCTTCTCCGCCCCCTAAAAATTTTATTGGATGGCAGGATAAAATTCTTTTTATACTAATTAATGAACCTTTAAAAAAACCGTATTCCTTTAAAGCATCTATGCTGTATTCAGAACATGTTGGTAAATATCTACAAGAATGACCCAATAATGGACTGATCAAATACTTATAGGCTTTGATAAATTTAATTAAAATTAAAGTAAATATATTCATTATTTTATTTTTGCAAAATCCTGAAAAAGAGTTTCTTTTATAATTTTGTATTCATTATTTAGCATAGAAGACTTAGCTATAACAAGAAATGAATAATCAAAGTTTATCTCTATTTTCTTAACAGCTTCATTCATGATGTTTCTTAATCTTCTTTTAATTTTATTTCTCTTTACTGCATTACCAATTTTTTTTTTAGTTACAAAACTGATATTTAGTCTTTTTTTATCTTTATTTAGTAATTTTCCAAAAAAAATACTTACATACTTATTGGTAATCTTTTTTTGTTTAAGTAAATTTTTAAATTCTTCGTTTTTTGAAAGAGCAAGTATTTTGCTTTTCATTATTCTATACAGAAACAGTTAGTGATTTTCTTCCTCTTGCTCTTCTTCTAGCCAAAAGCTTTTTACCACCTTTAGTTTTCATTTTTGAACGAAATCCGTGTTTTCGAGCTCTTTTTTTATTTGAGGGTTGATAAGTTCTTTTCATAATTAGATTTGATATAGTTTTTTATAATTTTTGCACCTTTATATTAGTAATAATTAAAATAGCAAATAGAAGATTAAGCATTAAAATAAGAAGAATCATGGAAAATACAAAAAAAATTAAAATATTTATTGGGTTATCTTATCTATTAATTATTTGTGTATTTTTGTATTTCTTTTTTTCAAAATTTAGTCTTTCAGAAATCACATCCTATGATTTTCTAAGAGATAACCAATCTTATTTTTTTGAACTTAAAAAATCTAACTTATTTTTAGTTTCTATTATTTTTTTAGCATTAACTATTCTTTGGGTTTTCCCTTTCTTAGGATTTGGATCTCCAGTTGCTTTAATGGGAGGTTTTATATTTGGAAAATGGATAGGTACATTTGTTGTTGTTTTAGGCTTGAGTATTGGTGCTACTTTTTTATATATTTTTGGAAATTATTTTTTAAAACAGCTTGTTAGAGAAAAGTTTTTAAATAAGTTTCAAAACTTGGAAATAAGATTTAAACAATCTGAATTTATTTATTTATTAATTTACCGTTTTATAGGTGGTATACCTTGGCAGCTAAGCTGTATCTTACCAACCTTATTTAATGTTAAGGTTATAAATTTTTTCTTTGCTACATTGATTGGAATAATTCCTCAAATTTTTTTAGCAGTTTCTATTGGTAGTGGATTAGAAAAAATTATAGACCAAAATGCTGAAGTTCCAGGAATAACTGATATAATATTTTCACCTGATATATATGTTCCTATTTCAGCTTTCTTTATTTTAATTCTGATTACAATATTTTTGAGAAAGTTTTTTTATAGAAATTAGTGGTGCTCCCACCCTGTACTGACCAGGGAACTAGTCATTACCAATGACTTGTTATACCATTTAACTACAGGAGCTTAGAGACAAATTGTATTTTATTGATAATAAAGCATTTTTTTCAAATTATTGCCTTAATTTTTTGATTAATATGATTTATATCTATTTTAGGAAAATGCTATGGGAATTCATTACGACTACAAATCAACTAAAGGTAATAAGCTTATGGAAAAGCAAGCTAAAAGGGAGAAAAAGCTTGCTGAAAAAAAAGCTAAACGTTTAGCTAAAGAAGGCCCAAAAAAAGAAGATGAAAAAGCACCTGCGCTAGATCCCAATAAACCAATTTCTTTAGATTTCCTGACTAACCCAAACAAAGAATGAGTTCAAAAGAAAAAAATGAGCGTTTAAGCTTGGCGCTTAGAAAAAATTTGAAGAAAAGAAAAATTTTCCAAAAAAAAAATAAAAAGAAAAATAAATAATGTCAATTCAACCTGATTCTTGGATAAAAAAAATGTGCAAAGAGCACAATATGATAGAGCCATTTTTGGATCATCAAGTTTCTGAAGGTAAAATTTCTTATGGATTAAGTAGTATGGGATATGATGTAAGAATCTCTGATGAATATAGAATATTTACTAATGTAAATAGTTCTTTGGTTGATCCAAAGAGTTTTTCTGATGATAACTTTATAGAACGAAAAGGACCACACTGTATTATACCACCAAATTCATTCGTATTAGCTAAAACAGTAGAATATTTTAGAATACCAAAAGACGTATTATGTATTTGTGTTGGAAAAAGCACTTATGCAAGGACAGGAATTATTTGCAATGTTACTCCAATTGAAAATGAATTTGAGGGCAATATTGTAATTGAGCTAAGTAATACAACACCTAACCCTGCAAAAATTTATTCAAATGAGGGAATAGCACAATTTTTATTTTTCAAATCAGATACTCAGCCAGAAACAACTTATAAATCAAAGAACGGTAAATATCAGGGTCAAACCACAATTCAAGTTGCTAAAATTAAAAAGTAATTTATGGATAAATTTCTGATTAATGGCCCTTGTAAAATCAAGGGTAATGTTTCAATTTCAGGTTCGAAGAATGCATCTCTACCGATATTAGCTGCAACATTATTATTTGATAAACCTGTAGTTATCAAAAATTTACCAAGAGTTAGAGATATTAATACAATGTTAAATTTATTAAAGACTCTTGGTTCTAAAATAATTTTATCAAGAGATAAAAAAACAGCAAAAATTATAAATAAAAAAAATATGAAAACTTTTGCTAGTTATTCTTTAGTCAAAACAATGCGTGGTTCTATTTTAGTTTTAGGTCCACTTATTTCAAAATACAATAAATCTAAAATCTCTTTACCTGGCGGATGTTTAATTGGTGCTAGACCAGTTAATTATCATCTAGCTGCATTAAAAAAACTTGGTATGAAATATGAATTGAAAGATGGATATATTCTCGCAAAATCAAAAGGAAAACTTAGTGGAAAAACTATAAATTTTCCAAAGATAAGTGTTGGGGCAACTGAAAATTCTATAATAGCAGCATGTTTAGCAAAAGGAAAAACAGTTTTAAAAAATTGTGCAATAGAACCTGAGATTAAAGATCTTACAAATTTTTTAAATAATGCTGGAGCGAAAATAAAATGGACAGGAAGAGTTTGTAAAATCATAGGTGTAAATTCTTTAAATGAAACTGAATATTCTGTAATGGCCGATAGAATAGAAGCAGGCACATTTTGTGTAGCTGCAACACTTGCAAAAGGTAACTTACAAATAAATAATTTAAATCCTAAAATTATTGGTACAGAAATAAAATTACTAAAAAAAGTTGGTGCTAAAATTAAAACTAGTGAAAATAAAATCTTAATTAAAGGACCTGAAAAAATAAAATCCATAAAAAGCATTAAAACTAAAGAGTTTCCAGGTATTCCAACAGACCTTCAAGCACAATTGATGGTTTTGATGTGCAAAGCAGTTGGCAAAAGTTCAATAACCGAAAGTATTTTTGAAAATAGATTTATGCATGTTGCAGAATTGCAAAGACTGGGGGCAAAAATAAATATTAAAAATAATACTGCTACGATAGAAGGAAATACTAAATTCATTGGCGCTGAATTAATGTCTAGTGATTTAAGAGCATCTGTTGCTTTGGTTCTAGCAGCTGTAGTTTCTACTGGTAAATCATATATTAACAGAATTTATCACTTAGATAGAGGTTATGAAAAAATAGAAAATAAATTAAAAAAAATAGGTGTTAAAATTAGAAGGTTAAAATAGTGAATAAATATTTAGCAAAAATAATAGCTAGCGACCAAGAAGGTTTACAAATGATTTCAGCTTGTAGTTCAGGGGCTAAGGTTAAAATTGCAGATATAAAATATCTCGCATCCAATAAAGTTTTTTTACTATCAATTGAAAGAACCAAGGTTGAAAGTGATCAGGAAGATAAAAAAATTAATAGCATTTGTAGGTTTGATTTTGTTGATAAAGTAAGATCAAAGAATATTGATCAATCAAATCAAGAAACAGTTTTAGAACTAATAGGTATAGATTATTTGAAAAATAATGATGTTTATGAAATAAATCTTATTTTTAATAATAATGCGCATATTGCTTTAACTACAGAGACTATTGAAGCAAGATTAGAGGATCAAAGTGAGATTAAATAGTTATGAAGATATTAAATAGTAAAAGTAAAAATTTTGATAAATTATTAGAGAATTTGCTTTTACAAAGAAAAAAAAAAATTCAATCAGACTCTGTTTCTGTAACAAATATAATTAAAGATGTTAAAAAAAATGGAGATAAAGCATTAATCAAATACGAGAAAAGATTCAATCAAAATAAAATAATCATCCCAAGCACAAAACAAATAAAAAAATCTATAAATTCACTTGATAAAAAAGTAAAGAAAGCAATCGATACGGCTTATAATAGAATTTATAAATTTCATTCACTTCAAAAATTTAAAAATATTTCTTATACAGATAAATTAAAAAACAAACTTGAATATAAATATGTGCCTTTAGAGTCTGTTGCAATTTATGTTCCTGGTTCTACTGCTTCATACCCATCAAGTGTATTAATGAATGCTATTCCAGCAATTGTTGCAGGTGTTAAGAGGATAGTTATGATTAATCCAGGCTATAAAGGAAAACAAAATCCAGCCGTATTATACGCTGCAAAAAAATGCAAAATAAAAGAAATTTATTCTATCGGAGGCCCTTCTGCTATTGCAGCAGTATCCTATGGGACTAAAAAAATTAAAAAAGTTCATAAAATAGTTGGTCCAGGAAACGCCTATGTTGCAGCTGCAAAAAAAGAAGTTTTTGGTGTTGTTGGAATTGAAGGTATGACCGCAGGTCCTTCAGAAGTTACAGTCGTTTGTGACAAATTCTCGAATGCCGAGTGGGTTGCAAGTGATTTAATTGGACAAGCTGAACATGATATTCTTGCACAATGTATTTTGATTTCAAAAGATAAAAATTTATTAGATAAAGTAAAAATTGAAATTACTAAACAATTAAAAGAAATTCCAAGATCTTCTATTGCAAGAAGAAGTTTAATTAATAATGGAATTCTTATGTATATTTCTTCAGACGCTAAAATAACAAGTGTTGTAAATAAAATTGCACCAGAACATTTAGAATTAAATATTAAAAATTATAAATCGTTAGTTCCAAAAATAAAAAATTCAGGATCAATATGTTTAGGAAAATATGCAGTGATGGCAATGACTGATTATAATGTTGGATCAAACCATGTCTTGCCAACTAATGGTTCTGCAAAATACTCAAGTGGTATAAGTGTAAATGAATTTTATAAAAGGATTTCTTACATAAACTTATCAAAAAAGGGTATTGAAAGTCTTGGACCATCAGTTATAACACTTGCAAATTACGAAGGGTTGGTTGGACACGCTCAATCTGTAGTAAAACGATTAAGGAGAAAATAAATTTGTCAAAACAAGACTTGCTGGAATTTAAAGGTACAGTGATAGACCTTCTTCCGAACGCTATGTTTAGAGTAAAGTTAGAAAATGGACATACCGTTACTGCCCATACAGCTGGTAAGTTAAGAAAAAACAGAATTAGAGTTCTCCAAGGTGATAATGTGACAGTTGAAATGACACCTTACGATCTTACTAAAGGAAGAATTATCTTTAGAGGATAAATAAGGCTGAGTAGCTCAGGAGTAGAGCAGAGCCCTGAAAAGGCTTGTGTCGGAGGTGCGAATCCTTCCTCAGCCACCACCACAAAGTTTCATCTTGAAATAATCTTAAAAGAAATTACCTTTAAGATATAATAAATAACAAAAGGACTAAGAAATAAGATGAGTACACTACAAGGAAAAATTAAATGGTATAATGGTAAAAAGGGATATGGCTTCATTGAAAGAGATGATAAAGAAAAAGATGCCTTTGTCCACGCTTCAGCGGTAAAAGCTGCTGGTATGAGATATCTCAATGAAGGTGATAAACTTGAATTCACATTAGAAGATGGTCCCAAAGGTCCTTCTGCAGTTAATTTAAAAAAAATAGACTAATTTAGAAATTATTTAAAAGGGCGTTTTATCTATCAAATAGATAAACGTCCTTTTTTTATTTAGACCTTGAATATTAATTTTTTTTGTCTAAAAGACTGCTCATGAATATAAATATTACATACAGAAAGACTTTTAGAAGTACTCACAGAAACTGTTTCCATAGCCAGTAGGCTATTTATTTATATTATAATTTTAAATCCACATAAAATAAGATAAAAACAAAGAGGATAAGCCCGGGTGGTGTAATGGTTAGCACGGAAGTTTGTGGAACTTTAAGTTTGAGTTCGACTCTCAGCCCGGGTACCAAAAAATGAATAAAGAAAAAAAATTAATTCCTGGATTACCTCCAGGATTTGAAGATCGTTGGGATAAAAAACTTCTTCTCAAAAAAAAGCTTTTAAAAGCTATTGAGAATAATTTTATTAAATTTGGAGCTGAGGCTCTGGAAACCCCTTCGTTTGAGATAAGTGAAAATATAGGATCTTTTTTGGCAGAAGATGAAGCTAATCCTATGTCTGATGTATTCTCATTTCAGGATGGAGAAAAAAGCATTACTCTTAGGTATGATCTTTCAAGCCCACTAGCTAGATTTGTTGCTCAAAATAATCAAGAGCTTCCGTCAATCTTTAAAAGATATGCCATCCAAAATGTCTTTAGAAATGAAAAGGCTGGTAATGGAAGGTACAGGGAATTTATGCAAGCAGATTTTGATATTGTTGGAAATGTTAATCCTGCCCAGGCAAATGCTGAGCTTTGTAATTTAATATCAAGTACTTTGCTAGATTGTGGTCTTAAAAAAGATCAATTTACAATTAACATCAGTAATAGAAAAATAGTTCAAGGATTAATTGATGATTTAAAAATATCAGAAGAAAAGCAAGTAAAAGTAATTAGGGCAATTGATAAATTAGATAAACCAGGTTTTGGTTTAAAAGGTGTTGAAGATCTTCTTAAAAAAGAGAGAAAAGATATAAGTGGTGCAGTCACTAAGGGTGCAGATTTAAACGATGAACAAGCATCTGAAATACTAAATTTTTTAAAAATTAAAGATTTAAAAGAATTAAAAGAAACATTAAAAAATCCATTGTCTCAAGAAGGTATAAAAGAATTAGAACAAGTATTTGAAGTATTGGGTTACAGTTCAAATTTAAATCAGGTCAAAACAAATTTTACAATTGTCAGGGGATTGGCTTATTATTCAGATTTCATTGTTGAAACAAATCTAAATTTTAAAGTCACAAATAACAAAGGCAAAGAGGTCGATATAGGCAGTATTTGTTCTGGAGGAGCCTATGCAAAATTAATTTCGAGATTTAAAGGTGTGGATATTCCAGGCACCGGAATTAGTTTTGGTGTTGATCGATTGTTATTTGCTTTAATGCAATTGGATCAAGTAAAAGTAGATAATCAAAAACCAGTTTTAGTTTGTGTAATGGATGAAAAATATCTTAAAAATTACTATGAAATTTTAGATCTTTTAAGAAATAATAATATTAATGCTGAAATTTTTTTAGATACAAAAAAAAATTTAGGTAAGCAACTAACCCTAGCAAATAAACGTGAGTTGGATGTTGCAATAATATGTGGTGAAAATGAATTTAATGAAAATACAGTCACTATAAAAAGTCTCAAAGGCGTTAAGGGTGAAAACAATAAAACATTTCCAAAAGAAAATTTAATCGATGAAGTCAAAAAACTTATCTGAAAACATCCTTAGATCAGTAAAATCTAAGGGTTTTAAATATATTGATTTACCTTCAGTAATTGAGGCTAATCACATTGTTCAAAGATCAGGAGAAAATTTTAGAAAGTTTATCTTCTCCTTTACTGATCAGAATGGAAGCGAGTTGTGTTTAAGACCAGATTTAACAATTGTATCTTGTTTAAGGTATTTGGAAAATAATTTAAAAGGTAAGGAAAAAATTTTCTACAGTGGTCAAGCTTATCGAAAATCACAAAACAAAAAAGACTCAATCATTAGAAATCAAATTGGATTTGAAATTTTAGGATCTAAGGATGAGAAAAATGACGATAAAGAAATTATAAATACATCTCTTAAATCACTTCAAAATATCAAATATTCTTCAGGAACACTGACTATTGGAAATGTTGAAATATTTAATTTGTTAATTTCAAAATTGGATATTCCAAAGAGATGGAAGCTAAGATTAGCCAGACACTTCTGGAGAGAAGAATATTTTAATGATTTATTAAAAAGATTAGAAACTAATTCAGATGTTGATCCAACAATTGTAGAAATAGATAAAAAGCGTTACGTGAAAATGCTTAAAGATGATTTATCAAATATTGTTGCAGGAAGAACAATTAATGAAATATTAAAAAGGTTTGATCAGAAAATAAAAGATCCTAGAAGAGCCAGTAAAGGAAAGAATGTTTCAAAAATAATTAAAGATTTCTTAAAAATTAAATGTCCCATAAATAAAGCAGCAATTGAGTTAAATAAATTTTTTAAAAAAAACAAAATAAATCTAGCTGTAGATCAAAAATATTTTCCAATCTCTAATAATAAGGTTTCAAAATTAAATGTAGTATTTTCAACATCCTTTGGAAGACAATTAGAATATTACACTGGGATGGTTTTTAAAATTGATATTAAATCTAAAAACTCATTAAAAAATATTATTAATGGTGGTCGTTATGATGGTTTAATTTCAGACTTAGGATCAAAAAAACAAACTCCAGCAGTAGGTGCTGCTTTAAATTTAAATTACTAATGACAAAAAATATTTTAAATATTGGAGTTCCAAGCAAAGGTAGACTTAGAAAAGATGTCTTAAATATTTTTAAAAAAAATAAATTAAATCTCATTTCTGAAAGAGGAGAAAGAGATCTTTTAGGATCTATAAAACAATTTAAAAATATTAAGATTTTATATCTTCATGCAAGAGAGATCATCGAAAGACTTGGAGACGGATCTTTGGACATAGGTTTTTCTGGCTTTGATTTATTAAAGGAAAGTGAAATTAACACTCAAAAGAAAATTAATGTTTTAAAAAGATATGATTTTGGTAAGGCTACATTAGTAGTCGCAATTCCTGATCCATGGATAGATGTACAAACAGTTGCAGATTTAGAAGAAATTGCATTTGAATTTAAAGATAAGAAAAAGAAAAGATTAAGAGTAGCAACAAAATATCCAAACTTAACAAGGGAATTTTTGTTTTCAAAGGGTGTTACCCAATTCAAATTAATTGATAGTTTGGGTGCAACTGAAGCTTATCCTTTTACAGGCTCATCGGAAATAATTACAGATATCACTTCTACCGGAGAAACGTTAAAAGCAAACAATCTACGTATTTTAAAGGATGGAGAAATATTAAGATCAGAGGCCTGCATGATGATTTCTAAGTCATCCAATAATAAAATGGGTCTTAAAAAAATAGTAAAATTACTTTCTAAAAATTAAGTCTTTCCAATAAATTAGTATAATTTTGATAATATCTAGATTTCTAATAATTGCATAAAGTGCAACAATAACACAAATAATAAAGAATATTTTTAATACTAAAATTAGTTCCATAAAGTATTTTTAAATATTTAAATACATTAATCAAATATTTACGATAAAATAAAAAATTAGAATCATGGATAATATATTGTTAATTTTACTAGTTTTGTTATTAGGTGGCGTTTTAGCTATTCTTTATCTAAATTTAAAAACTAAGCCAAAAGATGAAAATGAAAACAAAGAAGCTGAGGAAATAGCTAATTTAAAATCAGAAATATCAAGTTTAAAAGATACCTTAAACACTACAATCAATAGCTCACTTGGTGCAATGTCGACTTCATTTAATAATCTATCAACTGGGGTTACTAAAGATATGACTGAAACTTTAACCAAGGTAGAGGAAAAGGTTGGTAATTTTAATCAACAAGTTCAACTATTAAATCAAAGCCAAGAGGGGATAACTAAAATTTTAGCTGGGGTTAAGAAATATGGAACTCTTGCAGAATTTAGCTTAGATGCTCTAATTAAAGATTTGCTACCAGCCTCTCAATTCATGACGAATGTTAAAATGAAAGAGGATACCAGTGAAAATGTTGAATTTGCAATAAAGCTTCAAGGAGATGTTTTAGTTCCTGTTGATAGTCATTTTCCAATAGAAAAATTCAAAGCAATTACAGATGGTCATGACGCGGAAGACAAAAGGGCTGTAGCAGATGCTAGAGCAAAATTAGCCTCAGCGTTTAAAGTAAAAGCTAAAAGTGTTAATGAAAAATATATTGTTCCACCAAAAACTACTGATTTTGCAATCGTATATGCTCCTACAGAAAGTTTATACAAAGAGTTAACCGAATACCAAGATCCAAGTACAAAAGAATTATTAACTCAAGAGTTAATGAAAAAATATAAAGTTGTAATATGTGGACCTAATACTCTTTCTGCTTACTTACAGTCTTTACATATGGGATTTCAATCATTGAAAGTACAAAAAGGAGCAACAGAAATTTATAATCATTTAAAAACAATCAGCACAAGATTTTCTAAACATTTTGACAACATTATAGTTCTTAGAAAAAAATTAGAGGATGCTATGGGAGTTGTTGATAAATTTGGAACTGATGCAAGATCAATTTCAAGAACCTTAGAAAATATTAAAGATCCCGAGCAGGTTGAGAAAGCTGTACAAACTGAAAACGTGGAAAAATTTGTTGAACGAAATAGGCAGCTTAAAAATTAATTTCTTTTTTTCCTTAATAACGTCTATAAGAAATCTCATGCAGTGGAATCAAAAATATGATTATCCAAAATCATCAAGAGCAACAGTTGATGGCATTAGAAGATACTTATTAGGGGGAACAAAATTACCAAGTGTCACTTCAATTTTAGATGCAACTCGATCTGAAGAAGATAAAGCAGCATTAGCAAATTGGAGAGAAAGAACTGGGCAAAAAGAGGCTGAGGCAATTACAAAAGCAGCAAGTAGTAGAGGTTCTCAAATGCACAACTATTTAGAGTCTTATTTACTTGGAAGAGAAAATTTAAGTTTTTTTGAAGATAACGAACAATACAAATTAATGGCTAAAGAAATTATAGAAAAAGGTTTGAAAAATAGATTGGATGAAATTTGGGGTGTTGAATGCACTCTTTATTATCCAGAAAAGTATGCAGGTACTGCTGATTGTGTTGGAGTTTATGAAGGAAAAGAAACAATAATTGATTTTAAACAAAGTAATAAACCTAAAAAGGCTGAATATATAGATTCATGGCTTCTTCAAACAAGTGCATATTCATTGGCACATAACATTGTGTATAACTCCAATATCACTTCTTGTGTAATTTTGGTTTGCACAGTAGATAAATTATTCCAAGAGTTTAAAATTCAAGGGCATGATTTAATTGTTTATCAAAATTTGTTTTTGGGAAGATTAAAAAAATTTAATGAGCTATCTGACTTAACTTAGGATTTTATGGATAAAATAATAATTTACGATACAGAAACAACAAATAGTACAATTTGGGGCTCAATAATTGAAGTAGGTGCTGTAGTTGTTGATAAAAACTTAAAAGAAATTGGTAAGCTAAATATTCGTGGCAGAATGCCTGAAGGTGAAGTTCCAAGCGCAAAGGCCTTATTAGTTAACTCAACAAGTATTGATTTACTTACCAAAGGCAATTACTCGCATTATGATTTTTTAGGAGCTGTAGAAAACTTCTTCTCAAAAGCTGCACCAGCATTGTTTATGGGTTGGAGTAATTTAAATTTTGATAGACGAATGTTTCATTTTAATTTTTTCAAAGGAAACAGATATCCTTACATCACACATTCTTCACCTAATAAAGAACATGATGGCTTACATGTTGCAAGAGTGGCTCAAACCTTAAATCCTGAAACATTAAAGACTGAATTAACAGAAGCTGGTAATGAAAGTCTTGCTCTAGAGGGTTTAGCCAGACAACAAGGATTTGATACATCTCAACAACATACAGCTTATCATGATGCGTTCACAAGCTTAAAAATTCTCAGAATTATAAAAGATAAACACAAAGATAATTGGGAAAATTTCTTAAGCACATCAACAAAAAATAGCGTTGAAACTATTTTAAAAAGTGAGGGGATTTATTCAATATTTGAAAATGTTAAAGGAAAAAATATGATGTACCTTGTTTCTACATTACATCCAGATCATTGTTTTCATCCATCATATGCATCTTGGGGATATTTATTTGATTTAAGAAGAGATCCAGAACCATTGTTAAACTTATCAGTAAATGATCTTAAAGTTTATTTAAAAAAGTTTAGTCCAAAAGCACTTAGAGTAATCAAAACAAACAAAGCTCCAGTTGTGTTAGATAAAAAGTTTGCATTAAAGGAAAAGGCGTACACAGACTTGGATTTAGAAACCATTCAAAAAAGAGCAAAAATGGTTAGAAATAGTGAAAATTTTTGTAAAAATATTCAAATTATTAATAGGGAAGCAGCTGAAGAAAAAGCTCAAACTCAAACTCAAGAAGATTTATTACCAGAAGAAACTTTATATGAAAAATTTATTCCTAATAAAGATACACAATTGTTTAAAACTTGGCATAGTTCCTCTTGGGAAGATAAATTAAGAATGTTGGATAAGTTTCAAGATAAAAGATGTAGTTGGTTTGGGCAAAAAATTATTTATCAAGAAGCACCACATATTTTGCCACCAGATTTATATAAAAATATAAAAAGTGAAATTGCTAGACGAATTTTAAGTAAAAATAGAGAAAAATGGCAAACCATAGGAATGGCTTATCAAGAAATTGATACCTTAAGAGATCAAGCATCAAATCGAGATGATGAAGAAGAACTAAAAAAATTAGATGAAATAAATGAATTTATTATGTCTATAGAAAAAAAATATGAAATTGCCTAGTTGACTTTAAGGCCCTAATTAATAGAAAGGATATATGCTTACAAATTTTAAAGACGAAGATTTTGATACTAAAATTAAAAATGAAGATGTTTCAGTCATTCAGTTTTCAGCTGAATGGTGTGGTCCATGTAAGGCACTAAAACCAGTAATGGATAAATTATCTGATGAATATAAAGATAAGGCTGGTTTTTATTATGCTGATGTTGAAGATGGTGGAATAAACACTGGAAGTGCAGCAGGGATCAGAGGTGTTCCAACAGTTATTATCTATAAAAAAGGTGTTGAAGTAGATAGAAAAGTTGGTGGCGTTCCAGAAAGCCATATGAAAGAATTTTTAGATAAAAATATTTAATTCAAACTTAATACTTCAGCAGCCCCATACAAAGATCCTGTAATTAATAAAAGATCACCTTCTTTTAAATCAATTGATTTAATCGCTTGCTTGATATCTGGTTGATATTGAACATTGGTCATACTTTTAAATTTTTCTTTCAAATCTTTTCCACTAATAGAGTTAGGCTGAGTTTTTAAATCTATAGTAGTTATGGAAGTAATATCTTTGAAGTAACTGATATATTTTTCATGTTCTTTGTTTGCCATCATTCCAATTATAACATGTTTATTACAATCCAAGCTTTGAAGATATTCATTTAATGCTTTAGCACCACCTTCGTTGTGGCTTCCATCTATTATAAATCTATTATTTTTAACTAATTCTTTTAATTTACCAGATTTAATTTCCTGAAGCCTAGCTAAGCTAGATATATTTTTAATACCTTTTTTTATGTGTTCATCCCTTATCTCAAGATCTAGAGTTCTAAGAGTTGCTATTGCAGTAGATATATTTTCTAATTGATATTGACCAAGCACATTAGGCATAGGAAGTTTTAATCCGCCAAATTTATCCTCATAGTAGAAGAAATCATTTTCATTAACTGAGTAACTAAAATCATCATTAAAAAATACTTTATTAGATTTATTTTGAGAAATAGTATTTTTAATACAATCCATCGTCTCTTTAGTGCTTTGTTTTGCTACAATAATGTTTGAATTTAAAAGTGTAGATGTTTTTTCAAATACAATTTGTTCGATTGTTTGTTTATCTTTTGGAAGCCAATCTAGATGATCTTTGCTTATGGATGTAACAATACTTGCCAGATTAGTTTCTAGAATATTGACAGCATCAAAACGATGAAACAAGCCGCTTTCTATTAAGTTGATGTTACCTGGATATTGTGCCGCTTTATAAAAAAAGCAAGCTGATAACATCTCAAACACTGTTATTGATTGATTATTATTAATTTTTTCAACTTCTTCCAATACATCAGCTAACTCATCATCATTTAATTCCTTGTTGCCAAAAATAAATCTTTCATTAATTTTTTGAATATGCGGACTTGTGTAAACATTGCATTTGAAATTTGCTTCTTTAAGAATTGAATAAGCAGCTTGAATTGTAGAATTTTTACCATTAGTTCCTACAATTGATATTGCTTTAATTTTGTTCTGTGGATTTCCTAGTTTTTCACAAAGTTTTTTAATTCTATCAAGTGATAGGTCTATTTCTTTAGGATGCAACTTTTGAAAGTTGCTGAGAATCTTCTGAAGTTTCATTTTGTTCAGCACTTATATCAGAATTTTTCTTTAACAATATTGATAATAAAGTTCCAATTTTAGATGCAAGATCTTTACGCTCAACGATTAAATCGACAAAACCAGTTTTTTCAACATATTCACTTTTTTGAAAACCTTCAGGAAGTTCTTCTTTAACAGTTCCTTGAATTACTCTTGCACCTGCAAATGCAATTAAAGCTCCTGGTTCTGCAATATGAATATCACCTAACATAGCGTATGATGCGGTAATACCCCCTGCAGTAGGATCAGTGATACAAACTAAATAAGGAAGACCGTTTTTCTTTAATTCATTAATTGCAAGTGTTGTTCTTGTCATTTGAGATAAAGAAATTAAACTTTCCATCATTCTCATTCCTCCACCAGCGCTAATACATAAAAAAGGTGTTTGATTTTCTATCGCATGCTGTATTCCATATAAAAAAGCTTCACCTTCTGCTGCTGCCATTGAGGCTCCTAAAAAATCGAAATCAGAAGCTACAGCGGTAATTTTAATATTATTTATAGTTCCAGAAACAACCATCATTCCACATTCCAATCCTGTTTTTTTTCGAGCACTTTTTAATCTTTCTTTATAAGGTTTAGAGTCTGTCCAATTTAGTGGATCATCTTTTGGTATTGGGGTTTTAAAAATCTCGTAATTGTTTTTTCCAAACAATATATCAAATCTTTGATGAGGTTTTATTCTATGATGACGTTTACAATCAGGACATACCCATAAGTTTTCCTCTAAATCCTTTTTTAAAATTGGACCCTTGCAACATGATGTCCAGTCACTTTTTGCAATATCTTCTTTCGTAGCTCTTTCACGTATAGCAGTTTTAATTTTCTCACCTGCTTTAATTATTTTAGTTATCCAGTTCATAGAATCTTTTTCTTTAATCTCTTAACGATATTAGTAACATTTGTGACAGCATTTTGTCTCTTTTCAATTGATTTAGAGATTTCCTTGCAAATTGCACTACCAACCACCAAACCATCAGCTTTTTTTAGAGATTTGATTGTTTTTTCTGTAATACCAAAGCCTATAACAACATTTTTCGATTTATTTTGTTTTTTTATTTTATTGTATTTTTCTAGTATTTTTTTTGGTGACACTTTAAGCTTTCCGCCTGTAGTGGATAACATACTTATATAATAAATCATATCATGTGAATCTTTTATGATTTTTTTTAATCTTATTTTAGAAGTAGTTGGTGAAACTAATTGAATAAAATTAATTCCTTTTTTTTTACATTTTGAGGCAAAATTTTTGTTTTCAGGATAAGGTAAATCAACAACTATTAAACCATCAATTTTTGACTTTTTGCATTTATCTAAAAATTTATTTTCATTATATTGATAGATCATATTGTAATAGCCCATCAGTATAATTGGTTTATTTTTTTTTATTTTTTTAAAATTTTTTGCAATTGAAAATACATCATTAATTTTAATACCATTTTTAATTGCCCGGTAAGCACTTGTTTGTATCTGCCCTCCATCAGCTATAGGAGTGTTATGTGGAAAACCTAATTCACAAATATCTGCGTAATTAGAAATTGATTTTAATATTTCTAAGGATTTTTTTTTAGTATTATCTCCAGCAACAGTATATGTCAGTAAAGCTGGTCTATTCTCTTTTTTTGCAGCTGAGAAAGCTTTGCTAATTAACGAATTCATTAATTTTTACCCAATCTTTCTCTTAAAATATCTCTATCTTTTTTAGCATCACCACAAGAGTTAACTATTATGATTGTGTCTTTACTTAATTTTGGTGCTATTTTTATCGCCTCAGCAAATGCATGACTAGGTTCTAAACTTGGATTAAGTTTTTCAAATTTAGTGACCATCACATGTGCTTTTAGTGCTTCTTCATCAGTTGCGTAAGTGTATCTGGCTCTTTTTGTATCTTTTAAAAAACAATGTATAGGACTTACACCTGGGTAATCCAATCCAGCACTAATTGATTCAGTATCATTAATTTGACCTTCATTGTTTTGACAAACATAAGAAGCTGCACCATGTAAAATTCCAATTTTAGCATTTCTACTTAAAGGAGCAGCATGGAGTTTAGATTTTTTTGGACCTCCAGCTTCTACACCAACTAACTCTATTTGTGATTTATTAAAATCTATAAATTCACTCCAAAAACCATATGCTGAACTTCCACCACCCACACAGTTAATTAATTTAATTTTTTTTGGAATTTTTTTGAATTCTTTTTTAATTTGTATTTTTAATTCTCTTGATATTTGAGCTGTACTCCATCCACAAATTTTTACAAATATATTTGGACCTACTGTACTTCCAACGCACATATGTGTAGTATCACAATTTGATACCCAATATCTCATACACTCACTAACTGCATCAACCAATGTTTGACTGCCCGAATATACAGGAACTATTTCAGCACCATTTTTTCTCATAGCATCACAATTTGGTTTTTGTCTCTTGATATCTTTTGCACCCATGAAAATTTTACATTTGAGATCAAATTTCTTAGCAGCCATACTCAACATTTTACCTGCATAACCAGCACCAGTGTCACCAACTATATATTTTTTTCCCATAGCTTTACAAATTAATGCATGAACAGTTGCATTGTATATTTTGTGGGCACCACCATTAGCTTCTGACACAACTTTAGCCCATATTTGAGCACCACCCAAATGATTAGATAAATTTTCTAATTTTACAAATGATGTAGGTGATCCTATATAATTCTTAAAGTAATAATCTCTCTTTTTTAAAAATTTCTTATTATTTCTTAATTTTGAAAACTCTCGTGTTAGATCTTCTACAGGTTTTTTTAAAGTTTCAGGAATAAAACTTCCTCCAAATTTACCACCCCAAAAACCGTAACGATCATGTTGGTCAATTAGAGGAATTTTTTTTTTAAGTTTCATTTATTAATTTTATTTAAATTGTTTAAAAAAATGTCTATTTTGGATGTATCTTTTAATCCAGAAGTTTCCAAGCCTCCAGATAAATCTAAGTAATTAGCAATTTTCTCATAATTTTTTAGATTATCATCAAATTTTATATTACCAGCTAGCATTAATTCTTTGTTTAATTTGATGTTTTTAATCAAGTTATGATCAAATCCCTGACTTTTTTCATAACCTTTACTATCAAATAGATAAACATCTGTTACGTCTGCAAATGACTTAAACTTAAGAACATCAGTTTCATCTTTTATTGTTAAAGCTGTAATAATTTTTTTTTGATATTTTTGTTTTATCTGCTTAATTGTATCAGGATTACAGTCATACAATTGATAATAATCAAAAGGTAAACTTTTAATTTCTTCTAAAGTTTGATTGTTAGGTTTTACCAAAACAGCAACAAATTCACTTTTGTTCTTATTTACATTTAACAATTTCTTTAGAGAGTTTAGTTCAACATATCTTGAGCTTTTTGGATAATTACAAATAAATCCAATAAATTTTGGAGGATAAGGATGATTTATTATGTAATTTAAAGTATCAGAATCTTTTATACCGCAAATCTTACAACCTTTGATCATTTGTTAAGATGATCAGTAAGTTTTTTGGTGTTATTTTTTATGTTACCTTTTGTAAGAGATCTTCCAATAACAATACCAGAAACCTTATTTTTAAAAGCTTGTTTAGGAGTCATAATTCGCATTTGATCATTTAAACTATCGCCAGGCAACCTTATTCCTGGAGTTATGATTAATAAATTTTTGTATTTTTTACGAACCATCATAGCTTCTCGAGCAGAACAAACTATACCATCGCATCCTGATTTTTTAATTAAGGCTGCTTGTTTTAAAACTAACTGTTTCACATTTTTTGTGTGACCCATCTCTTTAAGAGATTTATTATTAAGACTTGTTAAAATTGTAACTCCCAGAACTTTTAGATTTTTATTTATTTTCTTTGCCTGTTTTTTTGTTGATTTAAGCATTTCCAGACCACCATTTACATGCACTGTTACATATTTGCATTTTTTTAAATCTTTTAAACTGTCAATAGCAGACAATGCAGTTTGGGGGATATCATTTATCTTTAAATCTAACCAAAAATCCTTTTTAAATTTTTCTAAAAATTTTCTTCCATTTTTAGAATAAAAGAATTGAAGACCAAACTTTGGAATTATTTTTAATTTATTTGAATTAGTTTGATCAATTATTTTTTTTATTTTATTTAAATTTGAAGTATCACAAGCAACAAAAATAAGTTTATTCTTCATTATTCAGTTTTGTAAACAAGTCTTTTGACATTTTAAAGTGAATAGTTTTTTTTTCTGGAGTGTTAACCTTTTCGCCAGTTTTGGGATTTCTTGATATTCTTGCTTTTTGAATGTTTGTAGAAAAAACTCCAAAGCCTCTTAATTCCACTCTATCTCCTCTTTTAAGAGCTCTTTTAATTTCATTAAAGATTATATTTGTAAACTTTTCTAGATCTTTTTTTAGAAAATTAGGATAATTTTTTGATAGTTGTTTCAAAAGCTTTGATTTTACAACAGCCAATTTAAATCTTCTTTAAACTATTCTTTATCTTTTTTTACTTTTTTTTTCAAATCGTCTGACAATGATGAGAAAGGTAAATTTTTACCAGATCCTTCAGATCCATATTTGTCAAGTGCTTCTTTTTTTTCTATTTCCTCTAAAAGTTTTATACTTAAAGCCACTTTTCTTTTGCTTAAATCTAATTCAGCAATTGCACAATCTAGTTTTTCACCACCTGTCCATCTGCTTGGTCTAGCATCAGCTGCATTAATTGCAATAGCAGATTTTTTTATCAAAAAATCCATTTCACATCCCTCTGGTCTGACCGTCAGTCCTTTGTTATCTGTTGCAATTACTTTTACAGTAATTGTTTGATTTATGCTTTTATCTTTAAACCAATCAAACGGGTCAGACTGGGTCTGTCTTAAACCAACACGTATTTTTTGTTCCGAAGATTTAATCTCTAGAACTTTAACTTTTAGTTTATCACCTTTTTTATATTTAGATAATTCTTCTTCTCCATTATTAAAATAAGTCAAATCATTGCAGTGAAGAAAAGCGTCAATATCTAAATCTTTAATTTTTATAAATAACGAATACTCATTTTTGTTTACAATTTCACCCTCGACAATGCTATCAACAGGATAATTTTTTTCAAAGCTTTCAAAAGGATTTTCTTGTGTTAATCTATGTGATATTGCAACTCTTCTTTTATTTTTATCTATCTCTGTTATTACACAAGATATTTCATCACCAACTTTAAACATTTTTTTTGCAGAAATATTTTTTTTATTCCACGAAAGTTCAGATGAATGTAAAAGAGTGGTTAGACCTGGCTCTAATTCACAAAACGCACCAAAGTCCATTAATTTTACAACTTTTACTTTATAAGTTTTGTTTAATTCGTAATTGTCGATATGTTCAAATGGATCAGGGCTCATTTGTTTTAAACTAACTCCGACTTGAAGCTTTTCAAGATCAACACTAATTACTTTAACATCGTGTTTATCACCTACATTAAAAAATTCATCTGGATGATTAACTCTGCTATAGCTTATTTCTTGTAGATGACACAGTACATCTAATTCTCCATTAACATTAAAAAAACATCCGAAGGTACTATATCCCTTAACTTCAGCATTTTTAATAATGTCTCCAACTTTATATTTTTCTACAATTTTTGCTTTATCCTCTTTTTTAAATGATGAAATAATTTCTCTTCTAGAAACACACGCATTTCCTCTCACTTTATCTAATTTAATTAGAGCGAATTTTTGTGGTTCATTCATTAGATGGCTAATATCTTTAAGTGGTTTGTCACTGATTTGTGATCCAGGTAAAAACATCAAAGACCCTGTATCGATGTGTTCAACTATACATCCACCCTTACACTTAGATGTAATTTTACCCATGATTGGTTCGTTTTTTTCATATGCTTCTACTAACTTATCCCATCCTTTTATTTTTTGGGCCTTGTTAGCTGAAACTAAAACTTCACCGTTCTTATCCTCAATTTTTTCTAGCAATACAGAAATTGTCTCTCCGATTTTAATTTTTTCTGAAAGACCCATACTTTTTAATTCATTAATATCTAATACTGGTTCAGATTTCAGACCCTCTACAAATAGAAAAACAAATTTTTCTGTAATTTTATTTATTTTACCCTCAATAATTTTACCTTCTTCAATTTGAATTTTTGAGAGTTGACTGTTAAGTAGTTTTTCGAATTCTTGGGTGGCAGGATTTGACAAATCTTTGTAAATTTCCATTAATTTTATTATATCTTTTCAAATATGTTTATTTTTAAAATTTCGACCTTTTAGATAAATTTATTCAGTTAATCAACATAGAAATTCAATATTTGTGCGTAATTCATGAAAGAAATAGCATTAAATTAGCTGATTTTTCTTAATTATTTTAAATTTTTAAACCTAGAAGCTTAAGTTTATCTAAAAATGATGGAAATGATGTGTTTATGGAGTTTTTATCATGTATTTTCCAATTGCCACCAAAACATAATGCTGCAACGACACTTGTCATAAAAACTCTGTGATCCTTTAAATAGTTTTTAATTGTTATATTTTTTGAAACTTTAAGCTCAGGATTTCCATAAATTTTAATATCATTATTTTTAATAATATTTTTTACTCCAAGTGCGCTCAAAATTTTCGAACCCCAAACAAGTCTTGGGCTTTCTTTTTCATTTAGTTCTGAAAGGTTTTTAAAATAAGAAATTCCATTTGCTTTGGCAGCGACTAAAAAAATTAGCAAAAATTCATCTATAGACTGACTATTAAATTTTGTAGGACAATTGATTGGAGCAATATTTTTTTGACTTTTTACATGAAGATCAGCAATCATTTCACCTTTGTAATTTTTTTTATTTTTAATGAAAATTTTAATGTTCATTAATTTTAAAATTTTTAAAATACCTATTCTTGATGGATTAATGTTAACATTTTTAATAATTAATTCAGATTTCTCAGATAAAATTGTTAAAACAATAAAAAAAGAACTTGAGCTTATGTCAGAAGGAATTTTGTAATTTAATGTTTTTATTTTTTTAATACCATTTATAGTGATGAAATCATATTTTTTATCTCGTTTAATTTTTATTGGTAATTTAAGATGCTTATAGAGTAGCTCAGTATGGTTTCTTGATTTTTTTGCTTTAATCATTGTTTTACCTGGTGTATTTAATGCAGCCAGCATTACACAACTTTTACATTGAGCAGATCCTTTATTTTCAAGATATTTAATTGGATTTGGATGTTCTGTCCCTTGAATAGTTATAGGAAGCTTCCCTGAGTTTGTTTTAAATTTTGCGCCAAATTTTTCTAGGGGATTTACAATTCTTTTAAAATCTCGTTTTGAAAGACTTTCATCTCCAATAATTTTTATTTTTGATTTTGAATGAACTAAAAATCCTAAAATCAGCCTTCCTAAAGTACCAGAATTTCCACAATCAAGTACAAGATTTTTTTTATAACTAAATTTATTAATACCTGAACCAATGATCTCGCACCGATTATTATATAATTTTACTTTTACACCAAGTTTTTTTAAGCAATCTAATGTATTGAGAACATCTTCTGATTTTAATAAATTATAAGCAGTTGATTTCCCTATTGCTTGAGATGAAAGTAAAGCCCACCTAATAGAAAGACTTTTGTCACCCTCAGTAGTAATTTTTTTACTAAATGGTTTTATTTTACTGTTAATATTTAAAATATTTTTCATATTAATTAATAATAAATGAATCCCCAAAGTAAGCATCTTTGGCATTTACATTATTAATTAAGTTTGAAGGCGTATCTTGAGCAATTACTCTTCCGTTATGTATAATTGCAGCTGTGTCTACACATTTTAATAGGTCACGCGCTTGATGATCACATAATATCACAGATATGTTGTTAAAACTTTGAAGATTTACAATAATTTCCTGAAGAATTTTTATTGTCATTACATCTAATGCAGCAAACGGTTCATCTAAAAGTAATATTTTTGGATCAGAAATTAATGTCATTGCTATTACTAATTTTTTTCTTTGGCCACCAGACAGTAATTTTGCTTTTATATCTCTAACAGGGTCTAACTCAAATTTTGAAATTAGAGAATTTATTTTTTCATTTCTCACACTTGTATTTTCAATATTTATCTCAGCAATTGCTTTTAGGTTTTCGCCAACGGTTAGATCATAAAAATAGCCTCCAGATTGAGGGACCATCCCAATTTTAAATTTATTAGTTCTTTCAAATATTGGATATTTGTTAACTTTTTTAGAATTAACTATTATAGAACCATAATCAGGATTAATTAAACCTGTTATTAAATTAAAAATAGTCGATTTGCCCGCACCATTTGCACCAAGCAATCCTAATATTTGACCGTCATTTAGATTTAAATTTAAGTTATCTAATATTGTCTTACGCCCATATTTTATTGATATATTTTGAAGTTTTAATATTGATATATCTTTTTTAAAAGATTTTATTCTAAAT